>NZ_DIXC01000070.1 GCF_002435945.1 Mesotoga sp. UBA6090 | reverse complement strand
CCAATATCCTTGCGGGGTAAATATGTTCTTTTCGGAGGACGGTGAACGGCCAACGGACAACCTTGTCTAATTTGACTGGCCTGTGTTAGCAGGCTGGCTTCTGAATACCTCCCGCTGAGAGCGGCATCTCTTCCCCGGATGCTCCTTCGGGCATCACTTCCTGCGAAGCAGCCTCACTTCCCGACGCAGTCGGCCTCGCTTCCTGCCAAACGCAGCATCACTTCTACTTCTCGGAGAACGGCGGACCGTTAACGGATAACTGCTCTTGTCGCTGACCGGCATAGTCGGACTGCTCAATCAGACTAAAAAGATAAGAGTCACTTCGGGCTGCCGACTACGTTGTCCACAAACCAGTCCATGGTCAACAGCTCTTCGTCGGTAGGTTCCTCGCCCTCTGAGTATCTTAGATCACCCTTTTGATCGTACAACAGCCCTTCAAAGGGATGGTAATCGTCCTCAATTATCCGGCTTCTTTCTTCATTGACAAGTTCCTGAAGATCGGCGGGAACCAGATAACTCATTACTATATCGACTACCCCATCGTCCATTCCGCCCCAGTATTGATAGCTTGTCCACTTTTCCTCCATTACTTCTTTGACGACTCTCTCATAAAAGACGCCCCAGTTCCATACGGGAGAAGTCAGAAAAGTGTCTGGACTGAAGGCACTCATATCGGTGTTGTAACCAATAGCGTAAACGCCCCGCTGTCCGGCCGCTTGAACTGCCGCTGGCGAATCCTGGCTTTGAGCGATTACATCGGCTCCAATATCCATGAGGGCGTCGGCCGCCTCCTCTTCTGAAGAGGGATCGAACCAGGTCTCTGTCCAGATAACGTGCACACGCGCATCGGGATTGACCTTTCCGATTCCGATCGCGAAGGCATTTATCCCCCTGATAACTTCCGGAATCTTGAATGTTGCAACATAGCCGATCACATTGCTTTTTGTCATCTTCCCGGCTATGAGACCAGTCAAGTACGCAGGTTCATAAATTCTTCCGAAGTAGGTTCCGACGTTTTCGGCGGTCTTATATCCCGAACAATGCATGAAGATTGTATTGGGAAACTTCCTGGCTATCTCCATCACATCGTCCATAAAACCGAAGCTCGTACTGAAAAGGAGTTTTACGTCATGTTCGGCATAACTTCTAAGAACCTCCAGATCCTGTTCCCCTTCAGTCACACTTTCTATAAATGAAGTCTCGATTTGACTTCCAAACGTCTTCTCGAGATACAGCCTGCCCTCATCGTGTTTCTCTGTCCAGCCGCCATCATCGGCCGAACCGACATAGATAAAGCCTATGCTGAGAGGCTCTGAAGCCAGAATGACTGCACACAGTATGAATAGAACGGTAATGATCCCTTTCATGAGACACCTCCGTAGGTAGCTCGATAGCTGAATAACTGCATCTTAATGGCCTTTCGGTTGCAAAACCAATGGAATTCGGGTCCTATGAATCCCATTATATCCCACAGTTTTACCGAATTCTCTCGGATATTACTTTCTATAATATTACTGAAACTAGATCTCAGAGACTTCTAAGGAGTTGAAGAAATGTTACTCACAAGCCAGGAGAAGCGATATTCAAATAAAACGGAAATGACTTTAGACGACCTTATCCAGAAGCTAAATGATCTGGGCCTGTATTCTCTGAAGAAAGTTGTAGTAAGCGAAATCGAAGGAACTGAAACGCGTCTCGTAACTGAAAACCGTGTGATCGACCCTAACGATCTGGAGGAAATACTGCGTTCCTGGGAAGACGAATCAATAAGGAAAGTGATGCTGCTCGATATGACACCGGTTCACAGGCATCACAATACATTCCCATCTGCCGCGAGAAACATCTACGAACCGCCCGAGTTCTCGATCCAGGTTACGAGAGTGAGCAACGGAGTTGAAACTATTGTTGTCGCAGTTAAGAGCGTTGATCCAAGATAAGTCTCTATAAAGGTCTTAAGCAAAGAACAGCGTGAACAATATAAGAGTTACGATGACAGTCTGACATAGATTACTGGAACCGCCGCATTCCGATTTGCAAAAGGGAGCGTGATAATCTGAGAACGGCGATAGATAGTGGCAAAGACTGTGCAGCATGTGATAGCGTTTTGTTGGTTACTCAGAAAAGGTAGTTCTTTAGAAGGGCCGGACTGCAACATAGGAAATGAGACATGTCTTTGCAGTCCGGTTCATTGGTTGGTAATTGACAGAGTAATCGATTATTATTGAATGAGGTGGAAGTCACAGAGGTGTGATTCATGGGAACAAGAATAAATCTTGTTGAAGACGAAAAAAACCTGAACAGCGTGCTGACTTCCTATCTCGAAAAGGAAGGATGGGAAGTAAAGTCGTTCAAGAACGGCAGCGATGCATTCGATGAAATCGATGACTCTCCCGATATCTGGATTCTAGACATAATGCTGCCGGGAATCGATGGCTTCGAGCTCCTCAGAGAAATAAGAAAGAGGGATTCGATGATACCGGTGATCTTCATTTCAGCAAGGGACAAGGATATCGATAGAGTGATCGGACTGGAGATGGGAAGCGACGACTACTTGGCCAAGCCCTTTCTCCCAAGGGAGCTCGTCATTCGGGTCAAAAAGATTCTTGAACGCGTTCACCATTCCGGTGGAATCATATTCGTTCCACCATACAAGATCGACGAAGCGAGAAGAACCGTTACCGAAGAAATCGATGAGAGTCAATCGAAATTGATTGAGCTCACTTCTATGGAGTTCGACCTTCTCCTGCTATTTATCAACGGCAAAGGCAAACCTTTTTCGAGAGACCAGATACTCGATAGAGTCTGGGGTTACGACCACTACGGAAGCGATAGGGCAGTTGACGATCTTGTAAGGAGACTTAGAAAGAAGATGCCTCATTTCAAGATCGAGACTGTCTACGGTTTCGGCTATAAAAGTGTGAACATATGAGATCGTGGAGCCTGTCTGACAAGCTTTGGCTGCTCTTTGCCGCCGTCCTTTCAATCCTCTTTTTTCTTCTGGGTATCGTCTTCAGATGGTCGATAAGAGACTTCTTCACCACTGAAGCGTACAGAACGATAGAGTATGCTCAGGACGTAAAGGTAATCGAATTGCAGGGAGGGTTCATCCCTTTCGAAGATATCGACCTCAACAATCTTAGAAATGCCAGGGACGTAGGACACATAGTCGTCTTCGACAGGGAGTTTGACCTCATAGATTATTACCTGAACAGATTTGGAACCCAGGATGGCTCTGACAGGGCTCCTCCGCCTCTGGATTCTACTTCCAGGGACTTCCTCATTAGCGGAACGATTATTCCCGAAATGCTTCCTGTTATTCAATCCATTAGAGAGAACGCAGAAAAGCAGACGTCACTTTCAGAGAGGTACGAAACACTGCTTTCTGGCCGAAGTCTTTTCTATGTGATTCGTACTGAAGAGATCTCGGGAAGAGACGTCACGATGATTTCCTACATGTGGGATACATACATGAATACTCTCTCATCGGCGTTGTTCTCCAGGCTGCTGCTCGTAATGGCTATAATGACCGTGGTCAGTCTGGTTTTCATCATAGTCTTCTCTAGATACCTGACGAAGCCTCTGAAGAAGCTTTCAGAGGACGTGAGAATGATCTCAAAGAGAAACTGGGACAGGCCGATTTCTTTGAAAAGAAGCGATGAGATCGGAGAGCTAGCCGATTCAATCGAAAACATGAGAAAGAGCCTCAGCGAGCAGGACAGAGAACAACAGTCAATGCTCCAGTTTATCTCCCATGAACTCAAGACACCTGTCATGGTTATCCGAAGTTACGCACAGGCAATCAAGGACGGCATATATCCCGGGGGCGATTTGGATAGTGCTATAGACGTCATAGATAAAGAGATTCAGAGAATGGATCTGAGGGTAAAGGATCTCCTCTTCATAACCAGACTTGAATACCTGTCGCGTCACGACCTCGAAAAGGAGGAAGTGAATCTCTCAGAGCTGCTTGAGGACACCGTCGGGCGCTTTTCTTTCCAGAGGGACGACATAGACTGGAATCTGAATCTCAAAGACTTCAAGACCGAGGTCAATGAAGAACAGTTGGCGATAGCCATAGAAAACATACTTTCAAATCAGATCCGGTATGCAAAGAACAGGATAGAGGTTACTATGGAAGTAGACGAGAGAGAAGAGAGTCTTTTGATGCGATTCGCAAACGATGGAGAGAAAATCGCCGAAACCAAACTGGAAGAGCTCTTCAAACCCTTCAACAAGGGGGTTGGAGGAGAAAACGGACTTGGCCTGAGCATAACGAGAAGGATTATCGAATTGCACGGTGGCACTATTTCAATAGTTAATGAAGAGGAGTTAGTAGCCACTATCGTTAGGTTGCCAATCTAGTATTCTTAATCGTTTTCGTAATAACGGCCTCAGCATTATCCACTTTCTGAATTCAAGATGATCGAGACAAAATAAGAGGGCGCAAACCGTGCCCTCTGTATTTCCGGCCAGTCAAGGCCAGCCTTCCATCTTCCGGAATCTCTCGTGCGAAACCGGGAAAGGGATCGAACTCCAGCCTGGCAGATAGCTTTATTCAGCTCTCTCTTGTTATCTACTCTTTGCTGAGCCAGCTTATAGCCTGATGCCAGAATTTGCCGTAGTACTCCCACTTCGCAAAGTCAGTTCCCCAGTGGGGTGCAAGATCGGACATGAAGGCCATCGATCTGCCCTTTCCCGAGTCCCCGACTATGATGAAGGGATCTCCATCAATCTCGGCAAGCACTTCGGAACCTTCCTTTGGAAAGACCTTCTGGTAACCGAGAAATCTCGGCCAGGCGGTATCGATACCCTTCAAAATCGGGTGATTCGGACTCAAGACAGAAACCACAGCTCCCTGAGTGGCCTCTACTCTGTCATCTGTTTCCATCATGTTAACAGGCATCACTTTTTCGATTGGGCTACCGTGGTAGTTGCCCTTTCCCTGGAAGCCCTGGAAATCGACATAGCCACCCGTCATAATTAGCGATCCGCCAGCGAGAACGTAATCAGCGAGCATCTGAACTTTGTTTGGACCCATCGGTACTTTGAACATATCTGGGTACATAGTCAGGGTGTTTCTTCCGCAGTCGCTTATGATAACCACATTGAACTTGGACAGTTCTTCGGAATTGGCGGGGAACATGCTCAACACTTGATGGTTGGGAATATGAGTTACTTCTATGTCTTCAAAGGCTTTCATAGGCTCTTTGAAGTACACCGAGTAATCGTCAAACCCTCCCAATTCCACAACATCAAATCCCTTCGTATGAATCTTCGTAACTGTCCAGGTCTCTCCAAGTAGCAGGACTTTCTTTTTCAACTCAACACCTCCTCATAATCTATGTGACTTTGATCGTCAACCTTTTACAGAACCCATCAATAGACCCTTTACAATCAGTTTTAGAAAGAAAACATATACTAGAAGAACTGGAAGAACTGATATCATCACTCCCGCCATCTGAATATTCCATGATGCAACCGTTGTGCCTTTAAGATTTCCAATAGCAACTGTCAGGGGTTGAGAGTTCACCCCTCTAGTCAATATCAGCCCGAAGAGGAACTCGTTCCAGATATTAGTGAACTGAAAGATAGCAACTACCGCAAAACCTGGCAGTGATAGAGGGAGCGCTATCCTGAAGAAAGTGCCGATGTAACTGCAACCATCTATTCTTGCACTATCTACAACCTCAGTGGGCAGGGATTCGAAGTAATTCCTGAAAAGCAAAGTCGTTATTGGAACACCATACGCAGTATGCGTCAGAATTAAGCCCCAATAAGAGTTGTACAATCCTATGCTCCCTATGAATCTCAATAGCGGTATTAGTATCGACTGTGGAGCTATGTAAAATCCGAGAACCAATATGAGAAAGAGAACGGAGCTTCCTCTGAATTTCAGTTTAGAATATCCAAAACCACCCCAGGCACCGAGCGCCGAAGATATCGCCGTCGCTACCATTGTTATTACGAAGCTGTTCCAGATTGGCCTGTCTATCTCGGAAAAGGCCTTGAGATAGTTCGCAAATTCAGGGTTTCTTACAATGTTGACGGGACCGTACGCCAACTCTTCATTGCTCTTGAGAGAAGTGTTTACCGCAGTATAAATCGGGAACAAATAGAAAAACGCTGCGACAAAGAGCAGCAGGTAAATCGCGCTCTTCTTTGTCAGATCCTTAGCTTTTGAGATTGGTCTCATTGTCGTTTTACTCATATTCACTTCTCCTGAGTCTCGTGAAGAAAGGAATGACTATCAAGATCGATATAACGAACATCACGATCCCGACCGAAGCGCCATATCCAAATCTGTTTCTGTTGAAGGCCGTTCTAAACATGAAAGTCGAAAGGATCTCCGAAGAACTGCCCGGTCCTCCACCGGTCATAAGCCAGACAAGGTCGAACACTCTCAATGAATACATTAGCAGTATCATAAGAACGGTCAAGGTTGCCGGCCTCTGCATCGGGATAATAACTTTCATATATCTCTGGAGAGTGGAGGCTCCATCGATCTTTGCCGCTTCACTTATTTCGGGAGCCACCCCACTGATTCCCGCATAGTAAACAAGTGTTGAAAAGCCTGAAAACTGCCAAACATAGGCAATTGCAATACAGAACAGAGCCTGTTTGTCGGAAGTAATCCACGGCTGAGCAAGCGAGCCAAGTCCTATGGCTCTAAGCAGAGTATTTATGGAACCTATCTGAGGAGAAAACATCCACGTCCACATCGATGCCGATGCTACAAAGGAGAAAGATAGAGGGAGCAGGAAGATCAACCTGAATATCTGTCGTCCTTTTAGATTTAGGTCCAGAAGTACAGCCAAAAAAAGGCCAAGCGGAATCGTTACCCCGATGAATACCAAAGTAAGCTTCAGAGTATTTACCAGCGAGGCCTTGAAGACCCTGTCTGTTGAGAACAGTCTTATGTAATTGTCGAGGCCGACGAAATCTCCTGCCGAGCCAACGTCCCTCCAATTAGTGAACGATACTTGGAGTGTCCAGGCAGTGAAGCCATAGACGAACAGGCCAACAAGAAGCAAACCTGGTAAAATGAATAATAAGATCTGTACCCTCTTGCTCAAATAACCCAACTCCTTAGTTTCGAATTACGTTTGAGCACGAACGGCCGGCAGGTGCCCTTACACCTGCCGGTCTGTTTTAGAACAAGAAAACCTCTGCGTAAGCGTAATCGAAATTACCCAAAGTGTTGTCATTGATCTCGGGCGTGTTGAAGAATTCGCTAAAGGCCGTTCCGAAAACGTCCAGATACGATTCTGGCGGAGCCCCAAACTGCGACAGAACTTTCACAACTCCATCGTCACGGAAGTATCCCAATATCTCCTTAGTTATGTCGTCATAAACGTCTAGTGGGGCATCAAGAACGAACGGTGCCGCTCCCTTTATCGGGCAGAATGTATTTGCGGCCTTCACTGTTGTTAAGAACTGGATCCAGTCCTTTGCGATCTTCCTGTCAACTCCTATAGGGAGAACAAAACAGTCTGCGTGACCGATGAATACATCGTCAGTTCCGGGGAATGGCTGATAACCGAAATCAACTTTGGGAACCATATTCATGGATGTGAAATGACCCTTTGCCCAGTCACCCATTACGTAGAATACGGCTTTTCCGGTCGCCATGAGATCTGAACCCTGGTCCCAGGTGAGTGCCGAGTAGTCGTCATTTATGAAGCCATTAACAAGGAGGGTTCTCAAAACCTTGAGTGTCTCGGCAAATACTTCAGACTCAGATGGTATTGTCTTCCCTGCATAGTAATCGTTGAAGAAATCTGCTCCGCCACCTGGCAGCGCGCTGTTAACTGCTTCAAAAAGCGTTCCAAGCCAGAACTGCTGGCCCATACCTGCGCCTACCGCCAGAGGTATATAGCCTTCGGCTTTGACTCGCGCGCAGATTCCAAGAAACTCATCGATACTCTTGATCGGCATTTCAATTCCAAGCTCTTCAACCAGATCTACGTTGTACCAAAGGCAGTTATTCTGCATAAGGTTTAGAGGCACGCCATACATGACTCCGTCCACTCTTCCCCATTCATAGACATCTTCTGGAATATTGTAGCCTTCAATAAGGTCGTCTATGGGTTGGAGAACACTTACAAAGGAGCTGATCATGCCGTGTCCGTAGGTTATCTGGAAAGTGTCCGGTGGGTTTCCTGCCATAATCATTGTCTTGATCTGTGCACGGAGGATACCACCGCCTCCACCTGCAACCGGGTTCTGAACAATAGAATACTCTGGGTGCTCGTCAATGAAAACTTCGAAAAGTACATCAATTGCCTCTTTTTCTCCCCCAGCTGTCCACCAATGGTATACAACCAGCTCGTTCGGAGAGCTACTGAGAGCCGTTGCCCCTGTAAGAAGGAAGCAAAGCACTACTAAGAGCACTACTCCACGTTTCAACTGTCATCACCTCTCTTCAAATTCGGGCTATAAAACGCCCGTTTCTATGTTTAGATACTTTCTCAAACCCATCAACGCCCCTCCAAGAATAGGCCCCTCTCTGTCATCAAAAGCAGATTTAATGATCTCCATCGAGGAGAGTTCGAAGAGCGCGCTGTTCTTCAGCTTTGCTTTTAATGCAGGCAAAACATTGTCCCAGTATTCTTCAAGGGCGCCGCTAATCACCACTATATCGGGATCAAGACCGTTAACTATATTCAGGAGACCCACAGAAAACAACTCAAGGTAATCATTCAGGCGGTTATCGCGAACCAGGCTCTCAAGTTCTCTAGAACCCACAAGAGTGAGCCAACACCCTCTTCTTCCGCAGGAGCATTCCGGTCCATCAGGATCTATCGACATGTGTCCAAATTCACCTGCGATATGATTGCTGCCGACATACAAACTGCCATTGATAAACAGACCGATTCCAACCCCCTCTTTCACTAGAACATAGACAATATTCCTGAATCTATCGGGAATAACCTGGTTAAGGGCTACTTCAGCAAGAACGCCAAGTTTTGCGTCATTGTTTATCGTAACTGAAGTCTCAATTCCCTTCAGTTTCAGCCGATTCTCGACAAACTCCGCAAGGGGAAGGTCAACCCAGTGAAGCAACGGAACATTAATTGCAGTTCTCAAATCACCGCGGACAAGACCCGGTACAGAGATCACCACATAAGAAGGAAGTCCATTCCCTTTGTCGCAAACATTGGAAACGCAGTCTACCAATTCAGAAGCGAATTTCTCCGGGCTCTCTGATGTCGTTATCTCATACTTATCAGTCATCTTCATCGAAAGATCTACCTTTGCTACGATCGTTGTCGCCAGGCCAACATCTACGGAAATGACGAAGGCCTTATCGGGATTGAATGAAAGAAGTTCTTGCCTTTTTCCCAGACCAGAAGAAGTCTTGCCAGTGCTCACAAGATATCCTTCGTTAATAAGAGAGCCAACGAGCTTGCTTATCGTTGGCTTGCTTATCCCGGTCAACTTAGAAATGTTTGTTCTTGATATGGGCTGGTATCTAAATACCACGTCGATTATTGTCTTGAGATTTCTTTCTCTAAGCTCAGAGGGTACTCCAGCTGATCTTCTCTCAGAGATTGGCAAAATGCAGTCCTCCTAATTAGTTAGTTTCTGAACCTAAATTATTCTAACAGGCGAACCGCATCTTTCGAAAACTATCGTTTGAAGAGAATGGGTTCAGCATCTGGGAATAAAAGAAGTTGATCGGGTATGATCGTATCTCACGAAGAATTTTGAGAATATGACGCGCCGAAAAGGAAGAGGAATAGAAGCTCTGAATCACCGAAAGCTGTCTTTCGTCAATTCTTTTCATTACGAAGAGAAGTCTCTCTTGATCAAGAGAAGTATTAAGATTCCAAGATTCTCAGATTTTCAGATTGGGTTTGAGAATTAATTTGCTCATGAAACAACAGGCCCTCTCTTGAAATTCGCCAGAAATTGTATCCGAAATGAAGAGTTTCTGCACAACAAATCATAGATGGACTACTCACATTTTTTGCTCGATAGTCTCCCGCAATTATTTCCATTCAAGGTCTATCGCAGGTATCCTGAAGCTCATTACTTGCGCAACAAGTACGCCTTAATTGCCCTCGCCGAGCGTTTACCGGCTCCCATCGCTTCGATTACAGTTGCAGAGCCCGTAACAATGTCTCCACCGGCATAGATGCCTTCGTCAACCCTGCCGCTGGCTTCATCGGCATCGATGTTGCCCCATTTGTTCAGTCTTACCGTTGGGAAACCGGCCTTCAAAATGGCATTTGGAGTCTGACCGATTGCTTCGATGACCATGTCCACTTCCATGATGAATTCCGATCCTTCAACCTGTATCGGTCTTCTTCTCCCCGAATCGTCGGGTTCTCCCAGTGTCATCTTTACGCACTTCATCCCCCTGACGTTGTTGTTTATATCCCCTATGTACTCAATGGGAAGGGTTAGCCAGTGGAAAACTATTCCCTCTTCAACGGCATGGTGATACTCCTCTATTCTTGCAGGCATCTCTTCTTCGCTTCTCCTGTAAACCACATGAACCTCTTTGGCTCCGAGTCTCTTCGCCGTTCTTGCAGCATCCATCGTCACATTTCCGGCTCCAATCACGGCTACTCTATCCTTTATCTTTACTGGCGTGTCGTACCTTGGAAAGAGATAGGCCTTCATCAGGTTTGTCCTCGTGAGATATTCGGAAGCGGAAAATATGTTGTTGTGATTCGATCCCGGAATTCCCATGAATCTCGGGGCGCCCGCCCCGATACCTATAAAGACGGCATCATATTCGTTTTTGATCTCTTCAAATGGAATCGTTCGGCCGACGATCTGATTGAAACGAAATTCAACTCCAAGGCTCTTCACAAATTCGACTTCCTTTGCAACGATCTCTTTGGGAAGCCTGAATTCGGGGATACCATAAACAAGCACGCCCCCCGCCGTATGAAAGGCTTCGAAGACTGTAACCGAAAAACCCTCTTTTGCGAGATCTGCGGCGGCCGTCAGTCCCGCCGGACCCGCACCGATTATCGCAACTCTCTTGTTTACGGATGGCTTCACGGCAGTCTCGAGAGATATATTCTGATCAGCGACGAATCTCTCCAGTCTCCCGATCGCAACGGGCTCGCTGCCAGGGATCTTACTAACGACGCAGGCCAGTTCACACTGCTTCTCCTGAGGGCAGACTCTTCCGCAGATGGCCGGAAGGTTGTTCGCGTCTTTCAAAATCCTCGAGCTCTTCTCTATGTCACCCTCTCTTATGGCCTTGATAAAACCGGGAATATCTATTCCAACGGGGCAGCCGCTCACACAGGGTTTGTGTTTACACTGGAGACATCTATTTGCCTCTGCTATTGCCTCTTTCTTACTGTAGCCAAGGGCGACCTCCTCAAAGTTTTTGATTCTCTCCGAAGGGACAAGTTCTCTCATTCTGACTTTGAACTTCTCAGGCATTTTTCTCACCTAATTCACGTATGTATTTCTCAAGAGCAAGCTGTTCCTCTTCTCTGTACTGATACTGCCTCTTGATCAGCTCGTCCCAGTTAACCAATCTGCCGTCAAACTCCGGTCCGTGAACACAGGCGAACTTCATCTCGCCTCCAACCTCGGCCCTGCAGGCACCGCACATTCCCGTGCCATCCACCATTATCGGATTCAGCGAAACCCAGCAAGGTATGTCATTCTGGGAAGCGAGAAGAGAAACGAATTTCATCATAACCATCGGACCGATTGCCCAGATCGTGCCCGGCGAATAATCTGCTATTACTTCCTTGAGAGGGTTTGTCACGGTTCCCTTAATTCCGATAGAGCCGTCATCGGTAGAGAGGTATAGCCTGTCTAGAAAGGGCCTGAACTCGTCGACCATAATCAGATGATCCTTGTTCGCGGCCCCCAGTATACCGATTACATCGTTTCCGGCAGCTTTGAGTGCCCTGGCAACGGGAAACAAAGGAGCTATTCCCACTCCTCCACCAACAACACAGACCGTTCCAAGTTTCTCGATCTCGCTGGGATTTCCTAGCGGGCCAACTATGTCGGCTACGGATTCTCCTTCGTGCATTGCACAGAGCTTATAAGTACTCTTTCCAACGGCTTTTACTATTACCCTTACCTTGTCTTTTTCTGTCGATGCTATCGTGAGAGGAATTCTTTCACCAAACTCGTCTATCCTTATTATCAGGAACTGACCCGGTTTTGCATATCTGTAGATATCTGGATGAGAAAGCCAGATATCATACGTATCGGGAGCAATTCTTCTCTTTGAGAGAACTGCGTACATTCAATCACCTCATTTTAATGATATCAGAATCCTCATCACAATATAGAAGTTACGAAACCTAACTACAGCTCTAAAGTGGAGAGATTAAGTAACTGAACTACCAGTTCTTCTTCCCTTAGAAGAAGTCAACAAAATATCATGTTAGGATAATTTAAAGTAGTAAGAAGTTCTACAGTCTCGTTTCTTCGATCGAACTCTTTTCTCTATACACCGCTTTCTCTAATTCTGAGCCAGTATTGTACATCCGTGAACTTATGCACTAGATCGTCGAGAACCTAATTGAAACCGACCCAACGATGTCCGCTTTTCGGGACTATCGAGACAAGAGGAGAATATGGAAAAAGATCCAAAGAAGGAAGTCAAACTCACTGCTGTCCCAATTTCTTGGAATAACGGGTATGATTATTCCTTTGTTGCCAACAACCCCCTTTTTGTTGTTGATAACATTTTGCATTTGAGGAGCTCTGAAAAGCTTTACAGATGGCTGATCGGCCACAAGCTCTTCGGCGCATATATCTACAGCTATCTCCATTTCCGCGCCGTAAGGAGGAGAGCAAGGAACCTTGCCCTTCTATTGCTTTGGTCTACTCTTACCCTGACAGTGATACTGATATCCAATACTGCCGTTACACGTATCCTCACCGGAGTTGGCTCGGCCGTTTCCATTCATCTCTTGAAACTGAAAACAGTGACAAGCAAGATGCTTGAAGAGGTTAGGCAGGGCTTAAAAAAACCCCGAGACGATCGACAAACAGCCATGCACGAATGAATGAGGTAACACCAAAACACCGGTGATTTCTTTACATTTGAAAGGCCATCGAGACATTCAAAGGCTTTTCGGGTTTGCAAGATGAGTTAGACATATACTGTCTGATCTATTTTCAGATATTGATGGTTTGCCAAATCAACGTCAGTCTCCGGAATCACGAATCTCTTCGAGGCTTCTACCTGTCTTTACCGAATCGGGTTCGGTGGTTGTCGGGTTTCTCCGCGCGTCGGCCTCCTCGTCATTCATCTTCACGAGAAGCCATCTGGCTTTGCTACTTTTACCGGTTCTTATGAGAGCATAACCGCCTCCAAGTTTGCGACCTTCGAGCCATATTGTGATATGGTGAGTAGCCCAGGGGGGTTTCACCCCCAGGCTCTCTCAGAACCGGACTTGAACCTCTCGATTCATCCGGCTCCCATTATCCAGCCATATAGAATATCCCCATTGTCCAGTGTACAAATAGATGAGGCTCCCTGCGAGCAATAGCTTCTAGCCATTTACCCGCTTTTGTGAGACCTCTCCTTTTCTTGTACTTGTTTCTTACCCA
>NZ_DIXC01000069.1 GCF_002435945.1 Mesotoga sp. UBA6090 | reverse complement strand
AGTTCGCTACTCCGTATGAAAGAGTGCTTAACTCTCCCTGGATTGACTGTACAAAAAAAGATGAGCTTCGCAAGGTTCACGAAGCCCTAGACTTATACAAACTAAAGAGTAATATAGCACATTCTCAGGAATTATTGGTTGACATACAAATACTAAAATCTAAGTCAAAGGGAGGTGTTCTTAATTCCCTTCAATTCGATTTCGAGTAGATTCTATTTTGATGCATTAACTCTCTCTTGAGTAGATTTAATTATGATGCATTACGCGTGTTTTCATTCACCAAATGCAGTTTTTGACATGCAGCGTGGCTGATAACAGTTAAGGTTCCAGCCACTCTTCTCCGTCGAACGAGTATCTCGAAAGATCGACGCTGTCATCTCGAACTCTGTAATCCCAGATAGTGTAGAGGCTTCTGACAGCTCCAGACAAGTGGTACTTCACAAGCGCTTCATAAGAGTACACTCCCCACTCGATTTCTCTGTAGTCGATGGAGACTATCTCCAGAAGTTCCATCTTCTCGCCTTCTAGAAGAAGATTCTCAGTTATGAAGAGAAAAGATGTCTCCTCAATGGTTGAAAACACTCTCTCCGGATCAAATTCCTCTACCCTGCCTCTTGAAGAGATAAGCATCAGTATCACTGCAAGTACTAGAACTGCAACAAAAGTGTACTTTGCAAGGACAGACTTGATTTCACTGTCCAGTTTCTCCTCTGCCTGATCTCTCTCTCTCCCGCTCTTATCCAGTTCGCTCAAGACAATGACCCCTTTCGGGGTCAATTATACATAGCTGACAATCAAAAAACTACCGCGACATTCAGTCTTACTGAACTCAAGACGGACGATAGAATCGCCGTAGATGACTCGAAGAAAAAGCCCAGAACGGTTAATGGAGATGCCGAAACACCCGCTCCAACAAGCAGCGTCTGGTTATTCTGAAGAACTAAAGCATAATCAAATCCTGCCCCGATATAAGGCAATATCACAATATTAGTTCCGATTTCGTAGTAGAAGTTGATCTTCTGAAGTTCTAACGGGCTAAAGTATGTCTTCCAAGTCCATCCAAGCCCCAGATTCGGACCGGTCCAACCGGTGATATTTCCAAAGACATCCAGTTTTGCCTCTCCGTAAACGGGAGCATGCAGACCCGCTACTAGTGGTTTTCCATGAGACTTATCTGGCCAGACGATCAGCGGCTCAGAGAACATCGCAACAGCCAGACCTAGCACAACTACAATCAACAACAGTTTCTTCATATCTATCCCTCCTCTTCAGTGTATGAACTCAACCGGAGTTCTATCAAATTATACAACAGGAGAAGGCGCAACAAATAGACTTTATGAGTGAAACCACTACTCCTCCGACAGATATTCTTTTATATCGGATATTTCAATACTGTGTTTTGTTTTCAAATCTTTCAACTGCGACGTCTTGGGCTCATCCTTTGGTATGCCGAAATGTTCGAGAAAAGCATGGAAATCCTCAACAACCGAACTGATTTCAGAAAGGCTTGTTGAACCCTTTATATCTTCGGGAACAACGTAGACTCTGGCTTTTTCCGTTTCGAAAGCACCAGCAAAGATAGAAACCGTTATCGGGAGCAGAAAGGCAAGTGCTGCAACGAGAATAAAGATCCTTGCTGGAATCTCCTTTCTCCGGGTATCGGATTTTCTACTGAAGAATGTCCTTGTAGTGAGGGTTCCTTTATCGTCCACTGGACAAACGGCACAACGCACTTCAGACATCTGTTACATGCTGGACTTCTCACAACGGTCACTTTCGAAACGTCTAAGCCGACCGGGCAGGCGATATCACACAGGCCACAGTCAATACAGGTGGAAGGTCTTCTTCTAATTTTTATCAGGCTGAAGGAGTTGAATAAACCCGTGATCGCGCCCAAGGGGCAGGCATAACGACAGAAAGGCTGTTCAACAAAGAAGGAAGCCCCGAGCGTAAGGATGACTGCAATATAGCCAGTAATAGCGATTTCGTCGGTCCATATGTTGAAAGGATTGTAATAGGGATCAAAATTGCTGAAAAGCAGAGTTGCCGTTCTAGCTGTCTGTATTATCACAAAGAGGAGCATCAAGTACTTACCAAATTTCAGTATCCTGTCCAGAGAAACGGAGACTTTGTTGTAATGTGATCTAAGTACCCTCTTCCCCAGCTTTCCAACCCACTCTTGCACACTCCCAGAGGACAGATCCACCAGCAAGAAAGGCCCCTGCCAGAATGAGCGAGGCCAATAATCCTCCCATGACAAAGAGGTTCGAAGGGTGAATTCTCTGAATGTAGCTGCCATCGGTGAGCAGATTATATGTTTTACAACACCACCGAATGGACAGACCGCATGAAGGCTTGCAGCCCCGGGCAGTTCAGCTATATGTTTTTCTGCGAGATAGTGGCCAACGCTTATATACAACACAAGAACAGGAAATATCATCTGGCTGTCAATCGCAGTTTCTGGTAGCGGTTTTTTACGGTCTCACTTCCTCCAGTAGATAATATTCTATTTGACGTGAGGAACCTTAGAGTTTCCTTAGAACGAACTAATGCTAGAATTGTCTCAGAACTAGATTTACAGGAGTGATGCGGATTGGGCAAGATAATAGTCCTTGCCGGCAATGTCGGTGCCGGCAAATCTACAATAGCAGGTGCAATAGCGGAAGGACTGGGCTATAAGATTCACTTCGAGTCGGTTTCCGATAATCCTTTCCTTGAAGACTTCTACTACGATCAGAAGCGTTGGTCCTATCATCTCCAGACTTACTTTCTCTATCACAGGTACTGCTCGCTAAAGAGTGCCGAGGAGAATGAAAATACAGTCTTTGATCGATCAATTTACGAAGACAAAGAGATCTTCGCTCGAAACCTCTTCGAGACCGGAAAGATGTCCGACAGGGAATTCAAGGCGTATGTTACAATGTTCGATTCGATGATCGAGTATCTGAAGAAGCCGGACCTCCTGGTCTATATAGATGCCGATGTTGACACTATTCTGGCGAGAATAAGACGAAGGGGAAGACAAATGGAAACTGCGGTCCCTATTGCCTACTGGGAACAGCTGGACAGACTTTACTCCAGCTGGATAAAAGAGTACGATCTTTCGCCGGTCTACAAGATAGATGCGAGATCCGTCGATATTGTTATCAATCCGGAAAAGGCCCAACTAATCACAAAAGAGATTATGCGAATGCTCTAGGACTCCTCATTGTCTCTTAACACCTTTGCTCAAAACGTAACTTGACATTTGATATCCAGTGCTGATACGATCGTTTATCAAAACACGACGAAGGTGATCTCTGTGAGAATTAGTTTCAGTTCATCGATCAGAACAAACAAGCTTCATCATCACAGACTGCGGCGCCCGGTTCCAGGAGGCGGCACTCTTTAGTCGTGCTCTCTCAGAATTCAACAGACCGGGCTTTTAGCCCGGTCTTTTTTTATTGGAGGTGTACTATGAAGAAGTTACTGGTGGTTGTGGTTTTACTCTGTATGACCCTGGCATTTGGAAGTCTCATCGATGAAGTCAAGCAGAGAGGTGTATTGAGAGTCGGACAGGACGCAGGTTACATGCCCCTTTACGGAACAAACCCCGACGGTGACCGCATAGGGCTGGAAGTCGATATTCTGAAAAAGATGGCTGAGATCCTCGATGTGAAGCTGGAATTTGTTGTTGTGAACTGGGACGGAATAATTCCCGCTCTCGTGTCGAACAAATTCGACATCATCTGGTCGGCAATGACTATTACTCCGGAAAGGGCATTGAGAGTCAACTTTACTGATCCGTACCTTACGGTGGGTCAGATAATTCTCTACAACACGAATAAGTATGAACTTCCACCAACCGAAGAAGATTTGAATGATCCAGATGTCAAGATCGCTGTACAACTTGGGTCGACCGGTGCAGAAGCGGCGAACAGACTTCTCTCCGAAGCTCAGATCTTTATGTTTGAGACAATCGACGAGGCAGCCTTCCAGGTGGCTTCGGGACGGGCCGACGCAATGATCTTCGACTCGATCTATGCGAGATTCATGGCCAAGAAATACGATCAGCTTGAGGTAACTGAAGATCTCCTCACCAGGGAGGACTTCGGTGTGGCAATCCCAAAGGGCGATTTCGAGACACTTCAGTGGATGAACACTTTCATTCAGTGGATAAAGACAACGGGAACACTCGAAGAACTCCAGGACTACTGGTTCGTAGAATACGAGCCTGAGTTCTAAGGACGATATTATGTCAAGAGCGATGTCGAAGATTACTTTGGGGATTATCGTTGCCGGTCTACTCTGGTTCTCCTACTCATCTGTATCGGCCGTCTACCCCTTTAACTGGAGCACCCTGACGAAGTATTACAAGCTTTTTCTAGACGGCATAGTGACTACTCTTCAACTAAGCGTCATCGCTCTTGCTCTTGCAGTGATTGTTGGAATAGCCGTAGCTCTCGCAAGAGACTCGAAGGTCAACCTGTTGCGCGATGCCGGTACGCTCTACGTCTGGTTTTTTAGGAACATGCCATTACTGGTCATCATCCTTCTTGTTTACTACGGCTTTGGCTCGGCGGTCAACGTCGATAGATTCTGGGCAGGCGTGATCTCCCTCTCATTGTTTGAGGGAGCCTACGTTGGCGAGATCTTTCGAGCCGGAATTGACGCCGTTCCTTCAGGGGAAAAGGAGGCCGGAGAAGCGATGGGCCTCTACAAGAGCCAGATAATGTTTTCGATCGTATTTCCACAGGCATTCAGAATCTCAATACCGCCTCTTATCGGTCAGCTGGTCACTCTGATAAAGGACAGCTCTCTCGTATCGGTAATCGCACTGGGCGATCTTACAATGAAAGCGAGACAGGTTGGAACTCAAACTCTGGCGGTCTTTGAAGCGTATATATTATTGGCCGCCTGTTATCTCGTAATGACCTCCCTTGTATCTCTCGTAGGAAGGATACTTGAAAGGAAGCTCGCCATTCCATGAAGGAAAGAAAAGTAATACTCAAACTCTCGAACCTGACCAAGTCCTTTGATACCCAGGTGGTTCTTAAGGATGTCTCCTTTGAAGTCAAGGAGGGAGACGTGATTGCCGTACTCGGCGCTTCCGGTGCAGGAAAGACAACTCTCCTCCGCTGTATCAACAATCTAATCACTCCCGACAAGGGCGAGGTATTCTTTAAGGGTAGTCAGGTGCAGCGAACGAAGCATTCAATAAGGGCCTTCAGGTCAAGAGTTGGATTCGTATTTCAGAGATTCAATTTGATAAGCCACCTCAAAATCATCGACAATGTTGCGCTGCCTCTTGTCAAAGTTAAAAACATGAGTTGGGCCGATGCCAGAAAGGCAGCCGAGGTTCAGTTGAGTCAAGTCGGGCTCGCCGACAAGCTTAACAATCACCCATCGCAGCTTTCAGGAGGCCAACAGCAGAGAGTGGGCATTGCCAGAGCGCTAGTCATGAATCCCGATATCGTACTCCTGGACGAACCTACTTCTGCTCTCGATCCGTCACTCGTCGGTGAGGTCATGAGGGTAATCAGACGGCTTTCCTCGGAAGGCAGGACCATGATTATTGTCACGCACGAAGTTGAATTTGCAAAGCATATTGCCAATCGTGTAATCTTCTTGAAGAACGGTGAAGTCTCCGCGGATTGTAGTCCAGCCCAGTTTTTCGACTCAATGTCGGATGAAATAGCAGAGTTCTTGACAGACCTCTCGGCAATTGTCTAGTGCTTTCATGCAACGAGGGCTTCCTTCGTGATCTCCGAGAACCGGGTCTGGGGTATGGGGTCTAGGGTCTGGCAAGAGCAGAAGTGATGCTGGGAAGAACATCCGGGGAAGTAAGGCTCGCTGCGCGAGGAAGAATAAAACATTAGACGGAATGCCGCCTGCGGCGGGACGCAATGCACTGAAGAGCATCAGTGGACGCAAGGCCCGCTTCGCGGGGAAAGATCCTCAAAGCCAGTCTGCTACGCAGGCCGATCTTCTTCATCTGTCATCCCATTCAGAATCATCTTGTTCTTGTAGGGGCGAACGGCTGTTCGCCCGAAGAGGGGGAAGCCCTCTCACAGGCCAAAGCAGAAGGCAAAAAGTAGCCAATCTGCTAACTCAGGCTAGTCACATTAGACAAGGTTCTCCGTCCAAAGATCCGCTGGTCGCTTGCCAAGAGACGCTGAACGCTTGGAAGAGCAAGGGCATTAAGAACAAAGTCAACCGTCAACGGTCCACCGTCCTCCGAAAAGAGAGAGAGAGCGTATGAGCCGGGTCTAGGGTTGTGGGGTCTAGGGTCTGGCAAGAGCCTTAGGAACTGTTCTTGGAAAGAGCAATTCTTTGTTCCGACGCTTCGTGTCCAGGTTCTTCGTTCTTGGTTAAGGAGTGTGAGAAGAAGAGAGAGAGCAAGACAGAAGAGATGAGATCCCGTGCAGGAACACTACGGGATGACAGACCCTTCACGTCATCCTGACAATGCTCCTGGTCAGGATCTCGGTCCATAGACGAAACGAGGAGTGCACAAGAATAGAGAAACGACGAGAAGAAGGAGATCCCGTGCAGACCCCCCGAACAGAGGCACTTTGGGGCAGGCTCAACGGGATGCCAACCCCTTCACGTCATCCTAACAATGGTTCTGGTCAGGATCTGGGCTTTGGTCTTGGCGAAGGACGGAACCATGATCTTGGACGGGCAACGAAGGACGGTTTTTTCACAGCGTTCAGCGACCAGCGTTTCCTAGCAAGCGACTCTTCCAGCGATCAGCGGTTCTTAGCAGCGTACAGCGATGAGCGTTTTCTAGCCAAGCGGCTCTTTCCCCGCGAAGCGGAACTGGCCTTTGCGAAGCAAAGACTGGCCAGGCGAAGCCTGACTGGCCACCGAACGTGACTGGCTTTTCTCTCGCTTTCTCGTGAGCGCAGCGAACGTCTCGACAATGCTTTTTCTCATCTTATCTCGATCTCATTTGTCAAAGGCATGTTTTTTTCGAGAATCGCATGTTGCATGTTGATTTTAGCCCTCATGAATGGCAAACTATACTTAGCAGATCAAGTTGGAGGAACTCATGAGAAGGGTATGGTTGATACTTATGTTGTTTGTTTGCATGTTTTTGACTTCGTCCGTATTGATTTCTAGAGAGATCAGAACGATTTTCGTTACAGCACCGGCAAGCTTTCCCGAAAGATCAAAGCTTGAAGCCGGCGTAAGCGCCTTGAGAAATGTGGGATACAGAGTCATAGTCGGCAGAAGCTGCGAAGTGTCGCTCTCTCCTAGAGAAAAGGCTAATGAGCTGAACGACGCTTTTGCGAACCCAGAGTACGATGCGATTATTGCGGCAAGAGGGGGATATGGTTCCTACAATCTCCTTGATTGGCTTGATTGGGAGGTGATTGCTTCTAATCCAAAGCCTTTGGTGGGTTACAGTGATATCACGGCCTTGCTCCTCTCCATTTATTTCAAGACCGGTCAAACAACATTTCACGGTCCAATGGTTGCCGTTGAGCTTGGATCGGATACCCAATCCGTCCATAACATCGCTGCAATTTTCAATGGTGAAAGAACGATTCGCTTCAATTATCAGTCTATACCGGTAATCGAAGGAAAGATGATTGGCAGACTAATTCCAGCCAATCTTTCATTGTTCCAGGCCCTTCAAGGAACTGAATATCTGGGCTCACTGAAGGACGCTATCCTGGTGCTTGAGGATGTAAGCGAGACAAAAGAGTCACTTGAGAGAATGATTTGGAATATCGCGCATCTGGATGACTTTTCATCTCTCAGAGGTGTTGTTTTTGCGGGATTCACGGAGATCAGGAATGGCGATCTGGACGACATAAAGAGGATCATACACGACTATTTTCTGGACAAAAAGATTCCTGTCTGGATCGGTTTGCCAAGTTACCACGGGGACTTCCCAAAGGTCGTACTTCCCGTAGGTCAGTGGGTGGAAATAGACATGGAAAAGGGGACAATAGAGATAGTACCGGTTCCCGAAGCAAAAATAAAATAAAGAAAAGAGCGCCACGCGCTCTTTTCTTCTATACTGAGGAATCTACGTCTATTCAGTCATTGAAATGATTTCTTGCCGCGTGATAAATCGCTATTGCTCCATCGGCCGCTGCCGTAACTATCTGTCGAACCTCTTTTTCTCTAACATCTCCAACTGCGTAGACGGCCTTCTTGTTTGTCTCCATGAAATCGTTTGTCTTGACATAACCGAACTCGTTGAGCTCCACCTTTCCTTTCAAGAACAGAGAGTTCGGAATCAAACCTATGAACACGAAGATTCCATCGACCCCCAACGAAGTTATCTCGCCGCTATCGACATTCCTTATGTTTACCTTCCTGACTTGTGAATCACCTTCCACCGAATCCACAACAGAACTGTAAATATACTCGACCTTGCCCGTTTCGTTCAGTTTCCTCTGCAGGAGTTTGTCGGCGGTTAGCTTCGGAAGATTTTGAATCACTGTTATTTTACTCACCATCTTGCTCAAATAGAGAGACTCGTCAAGAGCGCTGTTTCCGCCGCCAATGACCGCAATGTGCTTATCGGAGAAGAAATGACCGTCACAAGTCGCACAGTAGCTGATCCCTCTGCCCTTGAACTCCTCTTCACCTTTTACACCGAGCTTTCTGAGAACTGATCCTGTGGCTACTATTATTACCCTGGACTTTATTTTCTTTCCATTGTCAAGCACCACTGCTTTCTCGAGTCCATTGGTTTCGATGTCTACAACCTCCGCATATGTGAAGGGAACATCAAAGGCTCTCGCATGGTCGGCCATCTTCTCGCTCAGTTCCATTCCTCTGATGCTTGTGAACCCCGTCCAGTTTTCAACAGATTGGGTATTGTTCATTTGACCGCCATCAAGAGCTTTCTCAACTATTATTGGATTGAGACCGGCCTGGACAGCGTATATTCCAGCTGTAATTCCCCCTGGACCGCCTCCAATAATTGTGACATCGTAATACTCTTTCAGATCTGATTTCTTCGCGCTCCCAAGTTCGAAGAACGACATTTCACGCCTCCTCAAACAGCCTTCATTACTTGATCAACAAACTGTCCTTCGGGATAAGCGCCGACAAACGTCACTTTGTCATTGATAACGATCTGCGGAACGGATGAGACACCGTACTTCTTTGACAGGTCCCGGAACTCGTTTGCCTCGACCATGTAGGCCGTCACGTTATTGTTGACCATCGCGATATTATGCGCTGTAAGAACCGCCTTCGGGCAGTAAGGGCATGTGGTGGTCACAAAGACCTTTATATCTACTGGAGAATTAATCTTCTCAATCTTCTTTATAGACTCTTCAGACAACTCGGGAATGGCTCCCTTGGAAAATGAGACGATATCCTGCAGAAGCGAGCCAAATTCATGGCCGGCAGGAATTCCCAAGAACCTTACACCCTTGTCGTCTCCGTCGGGAGTGAGAAGAACTATGCTTGGAGCCAATTCAACACTGTATTTGTGTGCCATTTCGGAATCCAACTCATGAACCTCATAGCCGATCTTTGCTTCTAGTTCCGAGAGCTCCTGCAGCATTTGCTCTGCAGTCGAACAGTAATCGCAGTTTTTCTCACTCTTGAAAAGAAGAGCTTTCACCGAACCTTCCATGTTGCTGAAAATCTCCTTCACTTGCTTTGTTACATTATCTGGCAATAACTTCGCCATGACTATCCCTCCCTAGGATTAAATAACTGTATACCCACTAGGGGTATCATAACACCTGTATATTACTCTTCCTTTGACAACTTGTTTACAGATTTGTCTCCGAACCATCTGCTGATTCCCACAACCATGCAAATGACCATGAAAAGAAGCATAATCTGCAACCACTCGCCAGGATAGAAGTACTTGAAATGAACAGACACAAGTCTTATTACGGTGGCGATAACTGAAAAGGTAAAGACGCAGTCGACCAGCTTCCATCTTCCCTGCAAAATGAGATAGTTCTTGAAGAACTCCTGGCGAGTATATCCCATCGAAAGAAACAACATTCTGAAGGTGTCATCATATCTGGAAGTGTGTTTTCCCAGTGATCCATATACGTAAAGATACGCAATGAAGAAGAGAGCAACATTCAAGAGCCTGTCATTGTGTACAAGTACAATATTGACCAAGAATATTACGCCACTGGCGAAGGCAACATTCATGAACAGCAGGAAGAAAGCCGGCTTCCTGATTTGACGCTGAAATGCAAAAACTGAGGCCACCGATAACACGGTGGCCAACAGAGTAATAATTATGACGCTGAAAAAGACGTGAAGAGTCTCACTAATCAACAATCAGATCACTTCTTGCTGTCCTTCTCGTTGACACTTGAACTATCTTTTCCATCCTTGAAGATTTCTGCCATAGTACCCAGTGAGCTAAGCATTGCACTGCTCTCGTATGGTAAGAATACCTTGTTTGCTTTGCCGTCAGCGATCTGCCTCAAGGCGTCGAGATATCTGATAGCAATTAAGTCCTTTGTGGGATCTCCCTCATGAATTGCCTTGAAGACATTGATTGTCGCGATTGCCTGACCTTCGGCCTCTGCTATCAGTTTGAACTTGTTGGCTTCTGCCACCCTCTTTATCGATTCGCTCTGACCCTCGGCCTGAAGAATCGCCGACATCTTGTCGCCTTCGGCCTTGGTTATCTCTGACTGTTTGTAACCCTCTGCTTCAAGAATGACGGCTCTCTTGGTTCTTTCGGCCTTCATCTGCTTGGACATGGCATCCATTATGTCTTGAGGCGGATCGATCTTCTTGATCTCAACTCTAGTTACCTTGACTCCCCACTTGTCCGTGGCTTCGTCAAGAACCTCTCTCAGAGTAACGTTTATTCGCTCTCTTGAGGTAAGTGTCTGGTCCAGCTCCATCTCACCGATAACGTTTCTTAGGTTTGTCTGAGCCAGCTTGATAGCTGCGATCTCAAAATTAGCGACGTTGTATACGACCCTGAATGCATCGGTTATCTGGTAGTAGATGATAGCGTCGACAGTTACCACGACATTGTCCTTAGTTATGACCTCTTGAGGTGGCACGTCGATGACTGTCTCTCTGAGATCAACCTTTACCATCCTTTCAATAAACGGAATTATGAACTGAAGACCAGGTTCTGCTTCTCTTCTGTACTTTCCAAGTCTCTCGACAAGTCCTTTTTCGAAAGGACGAATGATCTTTATTCCTGAAGCTGCAATAATGAAGAGTACTACTGCAAGTATCAACCAGAAAATCATTGTTAATCCCCCTTTCTATCGTTATTTACTGTTGTCGGCTATTCTCTCGACGTAGATCAGAGTGCCTTCAAGTCTTATCACCCTGACCAAAGAATCAACCGGTATTGTTTCGCCATTTAACGAGGCCGCTCTCCAGTCCTCTCCTTCTATCCTGACCAATCCCTTTTCCAGCTGTGGATTTATCTCCACGGTCACACGTCCCTCTGCACCTACAAGACCGTCTATGTACATCTTTTTTGGCGAATCACCCTTGGAAAGCCTCCTGGCAATTGGCCTGGTAAGAAGCACAAGCAAGGAGCTGCTTAGCGCAAATACGATTACCTGCCAGCCAAAGCTAAAATTAAACATTGCCGTAAGGCCAGCAAGAAAGGAACCGATCGAAAACCACAGAAAGAAGAACGTAGGAGTAATTATCTCTGCCACGAGTAAGACAACACCAAAAATCATCCAGCCTATGTAACCCATTCTTTACCTCCTCCCGGAGTACACAGAACAGCCTCACAATTCGAAAACATGTTCCGGGTGAACAAGAAAAACTTCAGTTCCGGTACCTTCTAGCTCCTTCTTAATTATATTATGCCATTTTTTTATCTTCGAGGTGTATCGCCCAGATATATGATACAATATCAATCTCTTTATCCCGCTGCTCTGCCTCACTGTATAGATGACTTCGTCTATACTGGAATGGTTCTGATTTCTTCTGTCTTTCCCATCGAGAAAAGTACACTCATGAAGGAGCGTCTCCGAATTACTAATGACTTCCGGCGGGAGCGCAAATGTGTCGCCGCTAACAGTCACGATTTTTTGAAGATAGGTGTCAGTAACAGCTTCTCTGCCTTTTTCCTTCACAACACTGGCGATTTCCTTTGAAGAAAGACCGCCGTAGATCTCTTTCAACTTCCTTCTTTCTTCATAGATGTGATAACCATAACTGATTTCACCGATAGTGTGCTTCACTTTGAATGGGGTGACGTGCCTTCTGAAACTGCCAGCCGTTCTTAGATATACTTCATCCCCAACTTTCAGCGGGTTCAGTATCATGTTGTATCTCAGCCTGGGATTCATTCCAATAATGAAATCCAAATAAGCTTCTATAGCTCGATTCCCCGAAGGAAAATTGATTTGCAACTGCTTGTTCCGGTCTCCCATGGCTGTATTTCTTGTATTGATCAGACCCCAAAGACCCGAGATATGATCGACGTGCCCGTGAGTAAGAAAGATTTCCTTTATACCATATACACTGTTTCCAAGAACAGTCGATATACCCTCTCCTACATCGAAGAGTACCCTTTCGGGTCTATATAGAATCCATGTAGAATAGAGCGCCTTCGAGAATATCTGAAACTCCAAATTATTCTTCCTCCAGGCCTTCGACTTTCAAAGCGAGCTTTCCCTTTACATTGCCTGGAAGCTTGACATCCACTTTGTATTCACCAGTCTGTTTGATATGGTCCTCTAGATCTATTTCTCTCTTGTCGATATCAACGCCTATTACGGCCTTTATATGGTTGGAAATATCACCCGAGGTTACGGCTCCAAATAGCTTGCCACTCACACCTGATTTTGCCTTTATTGTAAAGTGATGCTTTTGAAGCTCATGAAGCAGCTCCTCGCTCGCCTTCCTTATCCTTTCTTCCTTTTCTTTCTTCTGTTTCTGCGTCTGCTTAAGTTTCGCCATCTCTTTTGCATTGGCTTCAACCGCAAAACCCTTAGGAATCAGGAAGTTTCTACCGTAACCGTCCGACACATTCTTTACTTCACCGACTTTTCCAACATTACTTAAGTCTTTGAGAAGAATCACCTTCATAGAAAACCTCCTTTAAAAAAGGAGGATCTTCGCCTCCCGAATTGATTATCACTCTTTAGTATAAGGAAGCAGCGCCATGAATCTCGCCCTCTGAATCGCTTCCTTCACCATCCTCTGATGTTTCGCGCAGTTTCCCGTAATTCGTTTTGGAATTATCTTGCCCTTCTCTGTCACATAATCGCGGAGCAAAGAAATATTCTTATAATCAATGTATGTCGTCTTTGTACCGCAGAATCTACACTTTCTTCTGGTTCTTCCTCTTCTTCTGTTGTCTCTTACCATAATCTTCCTCCTGCATTAAAATGGGATATCGTCGCTCCCGGAATCTTCTGTCTCGTTTCCAAAGAAAGTAATGTCATCGTTTCCCGTGGCTTCAATCACATCGGTATCCTGCGACGGTCTGTCGAAACCTCCGGAAGACTGTTGAGCCTGGGCTTTGGTTTCCATGAATCGAATATTGGAAGCCGCGACTTCCGCATTCGACCTTGGTTCCCCATCCTGGGTCTTCCACTTGTTAATTCTCAGTGAACCCTCAACAAGTATCAGTCTACCTTTGGTTATGTAGTTTCCAACAAACTCAGCCGTCTTCCCGAAAGTTACAATCCTTATGAAATCAGTGTTGTCATTGTTGGACGATGGAATGTTCCTGTCTACCGCAAGAGTGAATGTCGTTATCTGGGTACCACTTGCAGCAAACTTGATCTCAGGATCGCGAGTCAGTCTACCTATCAGGACAACATGATTGTAGCTAATAGACATTTCTTACTCCTCCGTCTTCTTTACTTCTTCAACCGTTTCAGTTTCTGCGTCGACCGCTTCATAAGCAACATCTTCTACGACGGGCTCGGTTGAAGTTTCAACACTCTCCGCTGCTTCAACACTTTCCACCGCTTCAACACTCTCCGGTTCTTCTACGGTTTCAGGCGGTTTCAACGAGGCCCTCTTTTCTGCCTTCTCAAGATCCTCTCTCCTGAAGGTCTGCCACCTGAAAACATCGGGTGTAATACCATAGAATCTCTCAAGAATGTCTACCGTTTCGGGATCGGCCCTGAACTGAATTACCGTGTAGTCACCTTCACTGAAGCCTTTTGCAACTCTGTAAGCGAGCTTTCTAACACCCCATCTGTCGAACTTTTCGATGGTTCCTCCCACCCGTTCAACAATGTAGTCTCTTACCTTTTCAGCCATCGCGTTACGCTCTTCTTCATCAAGCTTTGGCGAGACTATGAACATCGTTTCGTAAATCCTATTCATTAACTTCCTCCTCCCTTGGTCTGTGGCCTTGCCTTCTGTGGCAAAGCGGGATTTCAACGCATAGAATTATAACACAATGACAGAATTCTTCAAGAGCGGCTACCTGAAAAATGCTTTCTCAAAGAGAAAAACAGAACACTGTTATCATTTTCACAACCACAATTGAGAATATTTCTGATGTAAACCGAAAACATCTGCATAATCTGATCGGTAATAATAAGAGGAGGTGCTGCATGAAAACCGCAATAATCTATGCAACGAGAAGCGGAACAGCCGAAAACTGCTCGCAAAAACTCTCTGATATGCTCGCCGGCGAAAGCACCGTCATCAACATCAAGAAAGTCTCTTCGCCGGACTTATCTGGATATGATGCAGTTATCGTCGGAACATTCATCAGAATCGGCAAAGTACAGAAAGAGATTTCCGAGTTCGTACAGAAAAATCTCAAAACACTAAAGGAAAAGCGCCAGGGCGTCTTCCTTTGCATGGGTGCTCGAGAAGAAAACTTCAGCGAACACCTGTCCCGGAACTTCCCTAAGGAATTTCTGGACAAATGCAAAGCGAAAGGTTTTTTTGGAGGTGAGTTTAATCTCGAGAGACTGGGATTCCTTTCAAAGATGATGTTGAAAGCCGCCTCAAAGGGTAAGCCCCAGCCTCACTTCATCCCGAGTAATATTGACAGATTTGCAAAAGACTTTGAAGATTAGTCGGCTAATCTGCTCCTGGAGACATCCAGTCATACTACATTTCAGGAGGAAAGAAAGTGAAGAGAAGGACCCTTATGAAAGTACTTGTACCGATCGGGATTGCCATAGCCGCCCTGGCAATAATTATGTTTGTATTTGTTGTTCCAAAACTCAAGGCCGGACTGAAAGAGCTAGACACACTCGAATTCGCTCCGCTCAATCTCTCTCAATTACCTGATGGAGACTATGAAGGAAGTTTTGAGGCAGGGATAGTAGGAGCGACAGTAAGCGTTGTGGTCTCCGGACACGAAATCAAATAGATTGAAATCGTGAGAAACAATCATGGCAGAGGAAAACCGGCAGAGGCAATTACCGCCTCAGTAATAGAGAATCAATCTGTCGAGGTAGATGTAATCTCGGGCGACACTTACAGTAGCAAAGTAATTTTGAAAGCCAAAGAAAATTCCATAAACAGATAATAGACTACTTATCTGACAGGTCTACTTCTCTTCTTTCAGACTGAATCCTTCCATGATGGTTCTCTGGAAAATCAGCAGCATGATTAGCGGGGGGATCATGGCGATTATGGCTCCAGCCATAATGATATTCCATTCGGCCGCTTGAGCTTCACTTGCAAGAAGCATCTTTATTCCTATCTGAACCACCCTCATATTGTTGCTGTTGGTAACAATCATAGGCCACAGGTATTCGTTCCACATATAAGTGAATTCAATCAGGAACAACGCCCCGACGTTGGTCTTTGAAAGCGGGATCAACACACTGAATAGAAATCTCATGGGTCCTGCTCCATCGATCCTCGCAGCGTCGGAAAGCGAAGGTGGAACGGTCATGAATAGCTGTCTGAAAAGCAGAGTTCCGGTCGCGCTTGCAAAAAACGGTATCGTGAGAGCTCTATATGTGTTCACCCAGCCAAAAGTTCTCATCAGCTCATAAGTCGGTACGATTCTGATCGGAAGCGGCAGCATATGGGTTATCAATATAACCGCAAAAAAGAAATACTTTCCTTTGAAATCGCCGAAATAGGTAAAAGCAAATGCAGCGAGCATCGAAAGAAATATCTTTGAAAGTGCCACAATAATCGAAATGAATGCACTGTTGAAGATCAATCTTCCCATATTGACCGTCTTCCAGGCCGTCGCATAGTTATCGAATGCGTGAATGCTTGGGATGAACTTAGGAGGGAATGAGTAGGCTTCCTTCTCGTTGAAGGTGCTCATCGTGAAGGCGTAGTAAATCGGAAACATTATCACTATGAGCGCTATTGTCAGAAAAAGATAGCTCAGAAAGATCGATGATTTTCTCTGCTTCATCTAGTCCACCCCACCGTCATCCATAGAAGACCCTTTGCTCGGCAAATCTGAACTGCAGGACCGTCAAAATGGCTACAAAAACGAAAAGTACTATTGATTGAGCTGATGCGAAGCCGGTATCAAGATTTATAAATCCATCCCTGTACAACTTGTAAACCAGGACTTGAGTTGCATCGCCCGGGCCGCCCTTGGTCATTATGTCGATCAGCCCGAAGACCTGAAAGAAAGCGTACAGCATGTTCATTATCAGCAGAAAGAAAGTGGTCGGCGACAACAGCGGAAATGTGATCTTGAAGAATCTCCGAACGCTGGATGCACCATCTATAGCAGAAGCCTCCATCAGTTCTTGAGGAATCGTTTGGAGTCCTGACAAGAAAAAGATAATATTGTAACCGAGCATTTTCCACGAAGCCGCTATGATTACTGCAACGAGGGCAACCTTTCCATCCATCATCCAGTTAACGTTAGCTCCAAAGATCGCCTTCAGCAAAAACGTGATCGGCCCGCTCGAAGGGCTGAACATCAGTGCCCAGATCGTACCTGCAATGGCCGGTGAAATTGCATAAGTCCAGATGAAAAGAGTTCGATATACTTGAAGCCCCTTCAGCTTCTGGTTTAGAAGTACCGAAAGCAGCATTCCCACAGTCAGACCGATCAGTACGACGAAAACCGCAAAAATAAGCGTGATTACAAGGCTGTTGATATAATCTGAAGATGTGAAGAGTTTGGAGAAATTATACCAACCCACGAATATCAGCCTGTCACCGAAAGGGGAAACCCTGAAGAAGCTCAGATAAAGCGACTGAATAGTTGGAACGATAAGGAAGACAATCACTACAACTACTGAAGGCAGAAGCAACAGATACGGCAGAAACTTATTTGGAAAACGATTATGCATGCCTTATCACCGTCCGAAAAGAATTGAGATCCCCTGACTTGAAGTCAGGGGATCGAAAAGAGAATTACTTACCGTACATCAATGTGTATTCTTCAAGTGTCGTGTTTGCCTTCTTTGCAGCATCGTCGAGAATTCTCTTTGCTTCTGCTTCGAAATCCTTTCCGGTGTACTGAATTGCGTTTTCAATAGCCCCGTCAACGATATCCCTGATGGTGACAAAATTACCGAGTCTCACTCCCTGAGCCTCAGGAATTCTCGTTCCCGAAAGAATCTGAAGGAAGGCCGTCAGGTGATTTGGATTTTCGGCAAACCAACCTTCGTCCATGAGTTTCTTGACTGCGCTATTGGTGGTTGGGAAATAGCCCGTCGACTTGTGCCACTCGGCAGTAATTTCAGTCCTCATAAGGTACTGGAAGAATTTCCAGATCGCCTCATATTCTTCGTCGGTATGGCCCTTCATTACCCACAGAGTTGCTCCGCCAATGACAGAGTTCCCCTTCGGATACCCGGGCATGGCCGGCAGGAAGGTTGTTCCCATTTCGAAATCGGCCTTTGACTCTATAGAACTTACCGATGATGTCGACTGAATCAACATGGCAACCTGCTTGGTCAGGAAAGCCTGGTTGGCATCGTACTCCCTGCCACCGTACATGAAGACTTTCGCCTGAGCCCACTTTATCCATTCCGCAAGGACCTTGACACCGAAATCCTTATTAAAGAAAACCTCTGTTGCTTTGGCGGCTCTACCGTTCTCATTGTTCGCGTAGAACTGGCCATGTACCGAGTGCATCTGCTCAAAGACCCACGCGGGCCAGCCAAAGGAAACTCCGCCCTGTGCCGCCCCCGATTCTACGATTGTTTTTCCCATCTCGTATAATTCATCAAAAGTCGAAGGGGGTTTGTTGGGATCAAGTCCGGCTGCCCTGAAAATATCCTTGTTGTAATAGAGAATGGCGCTTGAAGAGTTAAAAGGCATTGAATAGAGCTGGTCGCCTACTGTGTAATAATCAAGAATAGGGCCAATCACGTCTCCCCAATCAAAATCGGGACCGGAAAGCTCAAAAACCGGTTTGATAGCGTTGCTGTCCAGCATCGTCTGAAGACCGACCTCATAAACCTGAACAATGTGAGGTTGATCTCCCGCTCGATAAGAAGCTATAGCCTTGGTAAGAGTCTCGGCATACGAGCCGGTGAACTGAGCAACTACCTCAATGTCGGGATTTTCTGCGTTAAAACCCTTTACAATTGCATCGACTGCACCCAATCTGCTACCGCTCATAGCGTGCCAGAAGTTGATAGTGGTCTTTCCAAAAGCAAAGACAGACAGGCACAGAAGAAGCAGTACAAGTAGCTTTTTCATACAGAACCCTCCCTTTTTCAGAAATTGAAAACTGCAGAACAGAAATAATTATAGCACGAAGAGATCCCCTCAAAAACCTCCCTGAGAAGCTAACAGAATCGGATATTGCACGCCAAGCCCCGTATATCGCTTCGTTCTCGTTCTTCGAAAAAAAGCATCGCTCACAAACTCTTTTGAAAGACTGAACCGTTATTCACTCCAGTGGTTGTTTCCGACTGCCACTTGAAGCAATGAAATACTATTCGGAGAGAGAGTTCGCATTTCCCGGTTCCGATAGGTTTCATCCTGAATCCGGTTCCGATCTTCGAACCGCAAAGTAAACGACCGTCATAATGATTGCGGATAAGAGCCCGACAAATCCAAAGAGCCTGAAGGCAATGAAAACTGAGAATGTATCGATAATTATTCCGCCTCCGATTGACCCCACGATGAATGTTAGTCCCGACCTTACAATCCAGAAGACACTTTGAGCGAAAATCTGTCGCCTGCCGGAAAGTCCATAATGGATGAAGTGAAAAAGGGAGTAATACATTAGAATATATGTCAAACCGTGCAACGATTCCACCAAATAGAGCGCGTAAACGTTTGTCGCAAAGGAGACAAGAATCATCCTGACCCCAATTACTGCCATGCCGAATAGCAGGATCTTCATACTGCCAATTTTCTCGATTATCCTGTCGGCAACCAACAGGAAGGGAATCTCTGAAAGAGCGGTAATTGCGAAGACAATCCCAACGACCGAGGGATCCATGCCGTTCTGCCTTGTGAAGACCGCAATGAAAGAATTATGGAAGGAGTTCAACGTTATTCCAAAAAACATTCCGATAGTCATCATAGAAAATTGAAGAAGGGAACCTGCACCGGTAGAGTTTTCCGGGGCTGCTGTTCTCGATTCGCCGGGCTTTTTCTCTAGAAATATCGGTGAAAAGGCGAGAACAACGGATGTGGCAGCAAATAACCAGAAGAAACTAATCCCGACGAGACTGCTTAACAACAGAGAGGTAGCTGCAAACCCCATCGTGCCAAAAAGCCTCACGCGATCAAAACGGCCCCCAGTTTTCTTGATAATCGTCATTATTATCGAATCACCGAGTGGAACGACTCCCGAAAAGAAGAGAGAGAAGAGGATCATGAAGAGCAAGGATGTCATGAAATCGCTTGCTGCAAATATGGGCCAGATGCATACGGCTGAAGAAAGAGATACGATATAATAGATTCTATTCTGACCCAGTCTAGAGCTGATTTTGAACCACAGAGGACTGGAAACTAGCGAGACGACAGGCAGTACCGCCATCAGTATCCCGATTTCGGTTGAGGAAAAACCCGAGATGTCGAAATATTGACCAAGCAGATTCTTAGTCGCCAGACTCGCATAAATTAGAACTTCAAAGAAGAAAATACTCAGATTCAACGCAATCTCCTCCGCGCAACTGGTGAAAATTATACAACCTGCAATTCAAAAAGACTGAATGGAGTGTGATTATGAGAGTTATCCTGAAATCTATGGCAATTATCGTTCTTCTTTCTATTTCAACGGCGCTTTACGCGAACGCAGAGTTCGATGTGCAGGGCCACCGCGGCTGCAGGGGTCTCATGCCCGAGAATACTATAGCCGCCTTCACCTACGCTCTGAAACTGCCTGTTGACACCATAGAGCTTGACACGGTAGTCACCAAGGACGGTGTCGTGGTGATCAATCATGAAGCGTATCTCAATCCACAGCGGACAAGAAAAGACGGGCAATTCATACTAGAGAAGATTCTCATAAAGGATCTTACTTACGAAGAGCTCAAAGAGTTCGACATTGGAAGGCTTAGCGAACCGGAAGTCTGGCCAGAGCAGACCCAGCTGGATGGACAGCGAGTTCCATCGCTGGAAGAAGTGCTTTCTCTGGTTCATGAATATAACAGTTCACACGAAAAATCGGTTAAGGTGAACATTGAGATCAAACATTTCCCCGATAGGCCTTCAGACACAATCGACCTGACAGAACATGTTCGGAAAGTCCTGGAAATACTTTCTGAAAAAGGCTTTGAGGAGCTAGCAACAATACAGTCCTTCAACTGGGAGGCGCTCAAGATTTCGAAGGAGCTTGAACCCTCAGTTCATACTGTCGCTCTTGTGTCGCAAACTAATCTGGACAAGCCGATCTGGACTGCCGGTCTGAGATTGAGAAACTTCGGATTCGACATCGGAAGAATGCTGGTCAGCATCGGCTGCAGTGTAATTTCACCCAGTTACTCGTTGATGACTGACGGCTGGGTGGAGAGCGCTCATCAATCCGGTTTAAAGATTGTTCCCTGGACTGTCAATGATCCCCAGGAGATGGAAAGATTGATTGATCTTGGCGTTGACGGGATCATTACCGATTATCCCGATAGGCTTATTGAGCTGCTTTCGAAGCGATAGAAAAGCCTTTCTCTTTGAGAAAGGCCTCTCATAAAAACGTTTTACACATCACCATTATTTATTATACATCATTTTGCCGATAATTGGCTCAAATCACACTTAACAAAGGCAAAGATGCGACGGCAGATTACAGATCGAAAAACCTGGTGATTCTAATGAAGATCGAGTCCATGTCCCTGCACTCAATTGGCAGCATCAAAGTGACGTCTTCTCCTTCTAACTTCCCGTTGCAGATGATTCGCTTCGAATCGTAGGGTCCGCAATGTTCTGGAGTGAACTCCTCACCCTCGCCGTCCACTTGGACGTCCTGAGGTCTAAATGCTCTTCCACCAACTCTGTTGATTCCCATGACAGAGAAGAGCTCCATGACAAAGAGAGAATCCGGTTCATCATAGATCTCCGTCGGAGAACCTTGTCGCACTATGGTTCCGAGATCCATAATGTAAACTCTATCTGTAATGGCCATTGCATCTTCCGGGTCGTTCAACACTATAAGAACGGACTCTCCTAACGCCATCAGTAGTCTCTTGATCATCAGCCTCAGCTCAGTTCTAATCTTTTTGTCGAGTCTCTCGAACGGTTCATCCAGCATTATAATATTGAACTTCTTCACCGTCTCTCTCGCAAATGCGGTAAGCTTCTTCATTCCTGCCGGGAGTTCCTTCGGCCAATGGTCAAGGTAGTGAGACAGGCCATCAAGCTCTCCTGCCCTTTTACTGACCTTGGCATCGGCCTCCCTGTCCTTCATCACCGAGAGTGGAAATGCAATGTTATCGTGGGTATCCATATGAGGAAACAAAGCGTTATCTTGAAACACAAATGCGAGTCCCCGTAGATGCGGTTCCAGAAAGGTCACATCTTCCTCGTTAATCGCCACTTTTCCAGAGAGCGGCTCTTGGAGTCCGGCAATAGTTCTTAATAATAGCGTTTTGCCGCAGCCTGAAGGTCCTATAAGACCTACAATCTCCCCTTTTTCCACAGAGAGATCGATAGGCCCGAGATCGAACTTTCCGATCTTACTGGTCAGATTCTTCACGTCGAGAGTTTTCATACAATCACCCCCAAGATGATTATATCTTCCGAGCACATCAAAGCGCTTCATCCCAAGACTCCCTTACCTGTATGCCCTCGTACTTGCCCACTGCCCTTTGAGAACCGGAACGAGTCGAGCTATACTATTACTAAAGCGTTAGCCGGTTCTTGTGTTGCTTTTCTTACAATATGCAAGAAGTTATAATGAAGAAAATACGAATGCATGGGAGTGACAAAAGTGTCGAGAGATCTTCTTACCAAGGCTGAGACATACCGCGAGGAACTAACCAAATTTCTTGGAGACCTTGTAAGTATAAAGAGTTTCTCCGCCGGCGAAAGAGAAGTGGTCCAGAGAATTCGAAAAGAGATGGAGAAGGTTGGATTCGATGAAGTTAGGATAGATGGACTGGGGAATATTCTGGGCAGAATCGGATCCGGCAAGAGAGTGATTGCAATGGACGCCCACATCGATACCGTCGAGGTTGGAAACGAGAAGCTCTGGAAAGTAGATCCCTTCGGAGGAGTGGTCTCTGACGGAGTAATCTACGGAAGGGGAGCTTCCGATCAGAAAGCCGGAATGGCGGCAATGGTCTATGGAGCCAGGATAATGAAAGAAGAGGGGCTTCTGGGAGACTTCACTCTCTACGTTACAGGGACGGTAATGGAAGAGGACTGCGACGGTCTCTGCTGGAGATACATAATCAAGGAAGACGGCATAAGACCGGATTATGTCGTCATTACCGAACCGACAAACTTGAACATATACAGGGGGCACAGGGGAAGAATGGAGCTGCAAGTGAGAACCTCGGGACTCTCCTGTCACGCGAGTGCTCCCGAGCGCGGGATTAACGCAATCTACAAGATGAGCCGAATCATTGCAGAAATCGAGAGATTAAATGAAAGGCTCACGGACGATTTCTTCCTGGGAAAGGGAACGATAGCGGTAACACAGATATTCTTCAAATCCCCTTCGCAGAACGCCGTTGCCGACGAGTGCACTATTCAGCTCGACAGGAGGCTTACAGCCGGAGAGACAAAAGAGACGGTTATCAGAGAGCTGCAAGAGGTCATTCAAATGGCCGGAGAAGAGGCGGAAATTGTCGAACTCTTCTATGAAAGGCCTTCCTATACGGGAACCGTTTATCCCGTCGAGAAGTACTTCCCAACGTGGGTAATGGAAGAGGACAGCGAAATAGTTCTAAAGACCGTAAACACCTACAGAGAAGTCTTCGGTGAGGAGCCTTTCATTGACAAGTGGACATTCTCAACTAATGGAATCGCAACCGCCGGTGTTTTCTCGATCCCAACAATTGGATTTGGCCCAGCAAATGAGATCTTCGCACACAGTCCAGACGATCAATGTCCTGTCGATCATCTGGTAAGGGCGGCGGCAATGTATGCCCTTCTTCCATTAAGGCTTTCACAATAGATTAGGAGGTAACAAGATGAGTAGCATTCTGAGAGGCAAAGACTTCATTACTACGCAGGATTTCAGAAGAACGGAAATTGACCTTATGCTCGATCTGTCTGCTGATCTGAAGAGAAGATTCGCAACGAATGATCCCACACCTTTGCTTCCCTATCAGACGGTATTCTTGATGTTTTTCGATCAATCCACGAGAACTCGAAATTCGATGGAAGCGGGAATAACCCAGCTTGGTGGTCATGCTCACTATCTAGATCCTTCAACGATGCAAACGGCTCATGGAGAGGTTCCGCGAGACACGGCCATGATTCTTTCGAGATACGGCCACGCTATTGCCGTCAGGCACTGCAAGTTCAAGGCGGGGAATCCTTACCTGAGATCTCTTGCCGAACATGCAGATGTCCCAGTTCTCAATCTCCAGGATGACGTCTATCATCCTATGCAGGTTATGGCAGATATGATGACAATTCGAGAAAGATTCGGGACAAACTTGAACGGTCTTAAAGTCGCAATAACCTGGGCCTACGCCGAGAGCCATCTCAAGCCTCTTTCCGTTCCGCAGTCTCAGATTCTTCTCTTCACTAGATACGGTATGGACGTGAAGTTAGCATATCCGAAAGGCTTCGATTTGATGCCCGACATAGTTGATCAGGCAAGACTTAACGCAGAAGAGAGTGGGGCCAAGTTCGACATACTTCACGACATGGATGAGGCATTCAAAGATGCAGATATTGTGATTCCGAAGTCATGGGGAGGATTTTATGTATCGGATGATCCTCAGGAGATCATGACGGAGGTGAGGAAGAATAAAGACTGGATTTGCACCCCTGAGAGAATGAAGCTGGCAAACAAGAGAGCGGTCTACATGCACGCGCTTCCAGCCGATCGAGGACGCGAAGTCGTTGATGAAGTGATCGACGGTCCGCAATCAATCGTAATAGACGAGGCTGAAAACAGACTTCACACCTCCAAGGCGGTCATGGCTCTCACAATGGGTGGAAGACCGTGAGTTTCGACCTCGCCCTTGAAAATGGAACTGTCTGTACCGGTGACAGGCTTTTTCCTGCAAATGTCTATGTGACGGGCGAGGAAGTCGCAGTAATATCTTCAATCAGAGAAAAGTTCCCCGCAAGGGAAACCCTGGACTGTTCGGGGTTGTTTTTGCTTCCAGGGTTTATCGATCCCCATGTGCATCTCAGTCTCAATCTTGGAAGATACACTTCCGTCGATGATTTCGATTCGGGATCGGCTCTTGCCCTTAGCGGGGGAGTCACTACCCTGATAGATTTTCTCGATCCCGTCTCCAGTCTTTCAGACTTTGAGAAAGCGAAGAAGAGTCGGATGCAGACGGCAGCAGACAGCAGGATAGATTATGCTTTTCACGTCACGCTTGCCGGGAGTCCAGGATTCTCTGCAGAAGAGATAGCGGAGGCGGCGATAGAGGCCAGGATGCCATCAATAAAGATCTTCACAACTTATAGTTCCTCAAGTCGCAGAACGGGCGACGGGATGATTTACAGATTGCTTTCGCTTTCAAGGAAACTCGGATTCGTGTTGCTGGCCCATTCGGAAAACGACGAGATAATCAACGAAATCTCTTCTGATTACACAAGCCCGACCTTCAGAGAGCTCTCGTCTCTCAGGCCCACCATAAGCGAGCTGTCCGAAGTCGCCAAGCTCGCATTGCTTTCGCTCGATAGAAAGGGGCAGCTATATGTGGTTCATGTTTCGAGCGGAGAGACCATAAGAGCGCTATCTTCAATGGGTGTCGACTGGAGAGATTTCACAAAACTCGAGACCTGTCCACAATATCTTCTTCTGAACAACGAACCGCTTGAAGGAGAAGAAGGGTACCTCAACACTTACTGTCCCCCGCCCAGGAGCGAGAATGAGCGTCTGCTATTGGTTTCTGCTCTGCAAAGGGGCGAGATATCCTCGATTGGCACGGACCACTGCCCCTTCCTCGTTCAGGAAAAATCTGAGAATCGAGCCGATTATTCGAAAATGCCAAACGGCTCGGGATCGCTGGGGCTTTCATTTGCCGCGCTAAACACCTTGCTCAATGGGAATCTTGTGAAAGTCTCTGCCCTTCTTTCCGAGAATCCCGCCAGGATATTCGGTCTCTTTCCAAAAAGAGGTCTACTGGCTCCCGGCAGCATGGCCAATATTGCAGTGGTTGACAGAGATGCGGAGATTACAGCATCGAAGTCGCCGTTCACCAGGTCAGACCATTCGCTGTATGAGGGAATGAAGCTCAAGGGCTCCGTTGAAACGGTAATCCACAAGGGAAAGATCGCCTTCAGGGATGGCGATGTGCTGCTTCCAAAGGCTTCAGGACGCTTTATCCAACGGGGAAGAGTACGCTGGGGGGAAGGTTCATGCAGATAAACGGTGTTTCGATCTTCACAAATGACGGAGAGTTCATCGAAAGAGGGTACGTGAGAGTTGAAAATGGAGAGATTGTGAAAGTCTCTCCCGGCGATTGTAAGTATGACGGCGAGAATCTGTATTTCGAGGGCAGACTGCTGATGCCGTCGCTGGTAAATGCGCATACTCACATTTACTCGACTTTCTCAAGGGGATTGAAAGTGTCACCCTTCAATCCCTCGTCGTTCACCAAACTACTGGAGGACTTGTGGTGGCGACTGGATAAAGCGTTGACTCATGAAGATCTGGAACTCTCTGCATATGTCGCCGCTATCGAATCTCTGAAAGGAGGAGTGACGTCGCTCTTTGACCACAATTCCTCCCCGAATGCTATTGAGGGCTCTCTTGAGAAGATCTCCTCTGCAGTAAATGCTGTCGGCCTCAGATATTGCGGAGCTTATGAAGTCTCCGATCGAGACGGAATCGAACGACGAGACGGGGGAATACGCGAAAATCTCGATTTTAGCAGAGTGAACACTGCCTATAAGAAAGGGATCTTCGGCTTTCACGCTTCTTTCACTCTTTCGAAGGAAACTCTCTCTTTGGCCTCGAAGGAGATAGCCGGAAGGCTTCCAATACACGTTCATGTGGCCGAGGGCCCCGAGGATCAGGAACACACATTTAGCCTTTACGACCAGAGAATACTGGAGCGGTTTCACAGAGCCGGGCTCATGATTCAGAACTCGCTGTATGCGCATTGCATTCACACGACGGCATCTGAAAGGGCTCTCATAAAAGACACGAAAGGCTATATAGTGGTCAACTGCCAGTCGAATATCAACAACGGTGTGGGCTTCCCCGAATGGAAGAAGTTCAACGATGAAGGCACGAACTTGCTGATGGGAAACGATGGTTACGGCTTCAACCTCTGTCACGATGCAAGATTCATGATTCTCTGCCCCCACTATGTTTATCGTGATCCGGCAGCGAGCTATTCGGGCGATCTCACCCGTTCGCTTTTTGGCTCTAATTACGATCTAGCAACGAGTGCATTCGGTGTGAATCTCGGGACAATCCGGGAAGGAAGCTCTGCAGACTTCATAATTCTGAACTACCGCAGCCCAACGGAGATCACTGCAGAAAACTTTATGGATCACTTCTTCTTTGGAATCTGCGACAACATTTCGGTAAGCGACGCATTCGTGGGTGGAGAGAGAATACTCGCGGAAGGAAGACCTGTAAGAATAGATGAAGAGGACATATACAAAGAGGCGCGAAGACTATACAAAGCTTTTGAGAAGAGGTTCTGAGGAGGTGCTGAGATGAATCTTTCGACAGAAGTGGCCGGGATTTTTCTGAAGAATCCATTGATGCCTGCTTCCGGTCCGCTCACAGGAGATCACAGAAAGATGCGCGCCATCGAGATGATGGGAGTCGGGGCAATGGTGACCAAAACCATATCCACCGTTGCCGCGAAGGTCCCGAGACCCTGCATAATCGCAGAAAGGGATTTCGTAGTGAACACGGAATTATGGAGCGAGTTCTCTCCCGACAGATGGCTTGAGGAGTTCCTCCCAGAGTACAAGAAGCATTCCAGTCTTCCACTGATAATTAGTCTCGGCTACTCACCTGAAGATCTGAGAAAGCTTGTTCCATTATTCTCAGAATTTGCAGATGGTTTTGAGTTGTCGACTCATTACGTTGCAGATGATCCGGCTCTAATGAAGGAATTGATCTCGGCCGTCAAAGAAGGAACTGACAAGCCGGTCTTTCTCAAGTTCGACCCTTCGGTGCCAGATCCCGCCGAGATGGCCGGAGCGGTCCAGGAGTCCGGTGGCGACGGGATCGTTGCCATAAACTCACTTGGTCCGGTTTATCCCTTCGATCGAAAAGCCAATCGTTCTTTGATGGGAAGCGGGGATGGCTTCGGCTGGATAAGCGGTCCAGTGATCAAGAAGCTTTCCCTCTCATCCGTAAGGAGAATTCGCGAGGGCTGTTCTCTGCCGATAATAGGGGTCGGTGGCGTTGCAAGCGCAGATGATGTCATTGACTTTCTCTCTTGCGGCGCATCGGCAGTGCAGATGCTTTCTGGAGCTCTGATAAAAGGCAAAGAGCTCTACAAAAGGATAGTAGACGCTCTTCCGTCGGCTCTCGAAAAGAGAGGATTCGAGAGTGTGAAAGATGCGATCGACTCTGCAGAAAGACAGAAAGAGTCCTTTGAAGTGAGAAATCCGGTAATCGATTATGAGAGATGTACGAGATGCGAGCTGTGTGTTGCGGTTTGCCCTTACTTTGCACTGAGGCTGGATGAAAAGGTGGAAGTGGATACGGCTGAGTGCTTCGGTTGCGGGCTGTGCGAATCACGTTGCCCCGTTGGCGCGATCGGCGGTGTCCTGACTTGAGAAAATACATTCTAAAGTGCATCAGTTGCGGCAAGGAATTCAAGGAAGATGAAGTTGATTACTACTGCCCCGATTGCGGTGAGAGAAGGGGAACACTGGAAGTCGTTTATAATTTCGAGCAGGTGAGAAAGCAATACAGATCCAGTTCATTATCGCTTCACAGAAAGGGAATCTGGGCTTTTGACTTTCTGCTACCCTTTGAAGAAGAGGTCGATCCTCCGGAGCTTCTAGTTGGAAACACGCCGCTGTATAGAAGCGATTCTCTTGCGAGAAAGTATGGCGTGGCCGAGCTGTTTGTAAAGGACGACGGAAGAAACCCGACGGCCTCTTTCAAAGACAGAGCGAGCGCAGTCGCAGTGGCCAAGGCTAAAGCGAAGGGATTCGACACGATCTTCTGTGCCTCAACTGGGAACGCAGCAAGTTCTCTGTCCGGGCTTTCTGCCGTGGCAGGTATGAAGAGCGTGATATTTGTGCCAGCAACGGCCCCGACAGCAAAGATTACTCAGCTCCAGGTTTACGGCTCGAAGATTCTGGCAATTGATGCGAGTTACGACAGGGTATTCGATCTCTCAATGGAGATTGGAATGTCAATGGGCTGGTATTGTAGAAACAGCGCAATAAATCCATATCTTCTCGAAGGAAAAAAGACTTGCGCGCTTGAGCTTGCCTTTGAGATGCGGGATAATCTCCCGGATTTCGTTTTTGTTTCGGTAGGAGATGGAACTGTGCTTTCAAGTTTTTACAAGGGATTTGATGATCTCATCAAACTCGGTCTCATAAGCAAAATGCCGACCATGGTAGGAGTACAGGCAGAGGGCTCCGCGGCGATTATGAAAACCTACGAACGGGGCTATCCCTTCGACCCGGTCGATTTCGAGGCATCGACGGTTGCCGACAGCATCTGTGTTGGAAAACCTAGAGATGTCGTGAAGGCCTGTCGCTACACCAAAGCACATGACGGTCTCTTTTTATCTGTTTCAGACAGCCAAATTCTTCGAGGTATAATTGAACTTGCAAGGGAGACAGGTGTATTCGCCGAGCCGGCCGGAGCGGCAGCATTTGCCGGCTTCAGAAAGGCGAGAGAAATCGGGATTGTCGACGAACGAAGCAGGATTCTGGTCGTCGTTACGGGCAATGGCTTGAAAGATCTCAAGAATGTGTCGGCTGTTCTTCCCGAAGTAAAGACCCTCCCTCCGGAGAAAGATGTTATTGAGGAGGCACTTAGATGAAGATCACCTTCACACTTAACGATGAGACTATAACGATGGACATTAAGGAAGATATCAGGTTGCTGGATTTCTTACGTGACGAACTTGGGCTCACCGGGACAAAGGAAGGTTGTGGCGAAGGAGAGTGTGGAGCCTGCACCGTAATAATCGACGGCAAAGCAGTCAATTCCTGTCTCGTTCTTCTTCCAGAGATAGACTGTTCCAAGATCACAACGATCGAAGGGCTCTCTAAGAATGGCGAGCTAGACCCCATTCAGAAGGCCTTCATTGACGAAGGAGCAGTTCAGTGCGGATTCTGCACGCCGGGAATGATTATGTCAACGAAGGCGCTCCTCGACAGGAAGGTCAATCCAAGCGATGAAGAGATAATGGAAGCGATAGAGGGAAACCTCTGCAGATGTACCGGCTACTACAAGATACTTCAGGCAATAAGAACGGCAGCTGAGAACCTAAGGAAAGCAAATGAATAGTGAATCGGTTGCACTGATACTTCTTGCGGCCGGAGAATCCAGTCGTTTCAGCGGTGAGAAGTTGCTGACGGATTTCAGGGGAAAACCTCTTCTACAATGGTCGCTCGACAATTTTGAAAGCGTCGTTGCTCTGGACAAGATTCTGGTCCTGAAGCCGGGCTTCGAAATTGAGAAATTCAAGATTGGTGCGTTCAGAACGGTTGTCAACGAGAACTATTCAAGCGGTATCTCGACAAGCATAATTAGGGGCATGGAAGAGTGTCCCCAAAGCATTGAAGGAATCGTCTTGTTGCTTGCAGATATGCCTTTGATTACCGGAGAAGACGTCGAATGTCTTCTCCATTCCGTAAGACCAGAAGATGAAATGGTCTCCTTCGTTTTTCAGGGTAAGAAAGGCTTTCCGACATTCATATCGAAGAAGCTGTTCCCTGAACTGTCCAGAATTTCCGGTGATCAGGGTGCCTATCAGCTGGTGAAAAGAAACTTGGCATCGATTCGCGAAATTGAGGGCGGAGGACACAATGTCTTTGACATTGATGTTCCGGAGAAGATAGTTCAGTCAGACCACGATTATTCTTTTTAGATAGCGAGAGAGGATTTTGGAGGTGAAGTGAGATGTCGTTTAGGGTTTTTATGCCGACCAGTGAGGAGGAGCTCCAAACACTCCTTTCTGAGAGAAGCTGCATTCTTGCCGGCGGCACCGACCTGCTGGTGAAGATAAGGTTGAAGAGAGTAATCCCAGATAGGGTGATAAGCCTGAGGCATCTCAAGGGGTTTGATACCATAGAAGACCTGGGTGACTCGCTTAGAGTAGGCTGTAAGGTCACCATGTCCGAACTTCTGAACAACGATGCGATTATTAAGCACGGCAAAATACTGGAGATGGCTTTAAGAGAGATTGGAAGTCCACAGATCAGAAACCGGGCCACACTGGTTGGAAACATTGTCAACGCTTCTCCCGCGGGCGATTCGATAGTTTCTATGTTGCTTTCCAATGCAAGCCTGTCGATAGGTGGCCCAACAGGAGAGAGAGTCGAAAGGATTAGCGATTTCATTAAAGGCCCGGGATTGACATCTCTTGCAAATGGAGAATTCGTCAAGTCCATAACGTTCGAAAAGACCGGAGCTTTCTTTCCTCAGTTCCACAAAGTCGGCCAGAGGAACGCAATGGCAATTGCAGTAGCTTCCGTAGGATCTCTAATCTCCGAATCGGAGATCAGGATGGCCTTCGGATCGGTCGCTCCCGTAGTTGTCGTTCCCGTCGAAGCCTGCGAGTACTATTCGAGATCTGGAGAGGCCTTTGACGAAGACAGGTTCATCGAGCTCGCAATGAAATACGTCACACCGATCGATGATGTTCGTGCAAGCTCGTGGTATAGAACTACCGTGATCAAAAATCTCATTTCGAGAACCTTAAAAGTCTGGAGAAAGAGGGGATATGATGCTGACTAACGTAAGTGAGTACTTCAGACCGCAGACCGTTGAAGAGGCATACGAACTCATGCAGAGCGACAGAGAACATTCGATATTCCTTTCCGGAGGGACTATTGTGGCTTTGATGGAGTCATCGCGCATCGAAAAAGTCATCGATCTGAAATCGCTCAGACTTGACACGGTCTCTGTGACCGAAGACGAGATTGTCGTTGGCGCAACGACAACCGTTGAGTCCTTCAGGAAGGACCCGCTAATAAGAAAGGAGTTCGGAGAGTTCTTCTATGAGGCTTTATCTCTCGTTGGTTCATGGCAAATCAGGAATATGGCTACTATCGGAGGGTCTATAGCCCCAAAACTAGGATGGTCGGACGTAAGCACCTGCCTCCTGGTCACAGGCTCGAGCCTTATGGTCTACGGAGTAGACGGCTATCAAAGAATGCTGATATCCGATTTCTTTTCCCTCCCTGCAGGCGAAAAGCCGTTGATAACTCACGTAATATTGAAGAGAGACGGCTGGTTTTCGGCCTTTGAAAAATTCTCTAAAACTACCTTCGACATTGCGACCGTCAATGTCGGTCTTTCAATCAGGCCAGAGCAGGGCAGAATAAAAGCCGCCAGAGTTGTATGCGGATCGAGACCGCAGTACCCGGCGAGGTTCGAAACCGTCGAGAGCGCCATGGTTGATTTGGAGATAAATGATGTCATGCCTTCGATCGTAAGGAGTCTTCTCTTCGAGAGTTTTGTTGGAGGGTCTAATATGACTGCTTCCTTCGAATACAGAAAGCACCTTGCGTCAGTCCTTGCTCAGAGAGCTGCCGAAAAGCTGAAGGGGATGATTGAATGAGAATAGCATTCACTGTGAACCGAAGACTTCATGAGCTCGAAATCGAGCCCGGGGAATATCTCCTCGAAGTTCTCAGAAGAATCGGCTACAAGAGCGTGAGAAGGAGCTGTGGTTCGGCGAGCTGCGGCACTTGCACAGTTCTCCTGAACGGAAAACCGATACTCTCTTGCTCTACTTTCGCCGCTTCTGTAGATGGGCAAAACATTGAGACGGTTGAAGGAATGGCAGATGGCGATAAGCTCCATCCAATTCAAGAAGCGATTCTTGAGGAAGGAGCCGCCCAGTGCGGATACTGTATTCCCGGTGTTGTTATGACCGGCGAAGCTCTACTGAGAGAAAATCCCGATCCGACCGATGAAGACATCCGGCTCGCTTTGAACGGCAACTTATGCAGATGCACGGGATATGAACCTCAGAATAGAGCGATAAAGAAGGCGGCCGGAGTAATGAGAGGTGAAACCGATGAGTGAGCAATTCATAACGGTAGGAAGGCCAGAGAAGAAAGTCGACGGTCTGGCGCTCGTCAGGGGAAAACCGGTATACACTCCTGACTACGATGCGCCTGACGCTCTTGTCGTGAAGCTTTTACGCTCTCCACATGCCCACGCGCTAATCAAGAGCATTGATACCGGACAGGCCGAGGCGATTCACGATGTAGTGGGCGTCTTCACATTCAAAGATGTCGAAAGAATACCCTTCACAAGGGCAGGTCAGGGATATCCGGAGCCCTCACCCTACGATACGTATCTTCTGGACAGCAAGGTAAGATACGTTGGAGACGTGGTGGCGGTTGTGGCTGCGAAAAGCGAAAAGGCTGCAAGAGAGGCTATGAAGAATATCAAAGTCGAATATGAAATCCTCGATCCGGTCTTCGATATGAGAGAGGCCTCGAAAGAGGGGGCTCCAGTAATTCATGATGAGGACGATTGTTCGGGTGTCTTCGATAAATCAAGAAACATAGCCGCGCACTTTGTGATGGATATTGGAGATGTAGAGAAAACTCTGGAAAGCTGTGATTTCGTAGTAAGGAAGACCTATCACGTAGATACACAGCTTCATGCAGCACTTGAGCCACACAATGCTCTGACTTACTTCGACTCGGTTGGCAGACTTACCGTCGTTTCTTCAACTCAGGTGCCATTTCATTGTAGGAGAATTCTTTCCCGCATATTGAAAAAGCCAATTGCGGATATCCGCGTGATAAAACCGAGAATCGGCGGAGGCTTTGGAGGCAAGCAGTCTATTATCGTTGAACCTTATGCGGCTCTTGTAACTATCAAGACAGGCATGCCTGCAAGAATCGTCTACGGCAGAGAAGAGGTCTCAATGGGAACCAATATTCGCCACGAGATGAGTTTCGACGTTGCCGTCGGCGCAACGAAGGAAGGGAAGATCAGAGCCGTATCTCTGCAAGGCATATCGAACACCGGCGCCTATGGAGAACACTGTCTCACTACCTTCATGGTCGCCGGTTCAAAGACACTGCCGCTTTACAACAAGGTGGACGCCGTTCATTTCGGCGGCGACATAGTATACACAAACCTTCCTCCCGCGGGGGCATATAGAGGGTATGGAGCGCCCCAGGGACTTTTCCCGCTTGATTGCGCGATCGACGAACTGGCCCACGAAATGAAAATGGATCCGCTGAAGCTCAAAGAGATGAACTCCATAAGGGAGGGCGAGACCTCTCCTATATTCGAAATCATGGGTGAAGGAAGAGAAGGGGTCCCGCAGATCATGAGGAGCTGTAAGCTTCAGGAATGCATCGATCTCGGAAAAAAGGCAATCGACTGGGATAGCAAACGGGGAAAGAAGACGAGAAACGGAACGAAGGTTCGTGGCGTGGGCTGCGCCCTGGCAATGCAAGGCTCGGGAATCCCGAAAATCGACATGGGGGCGGCGACCATCAAGATGAATGAAGACGGTTCATTCAATCTACTTGTGGGAGCAACGGACCTCGGCACTGGAAGCGACACCATTCTCGGTCAGATAGCCGCCGAGGTCCTAACCGTTCCTCTGGAGAAAATCGTCGTATATTCCTCGGATACGGACCTTACTCCTTTTGATGTTGGTGCATACGCCTCGAGCACCACATACGTTTCTGGAAACGCCGTCAGGCTTGCTGCAGAGAAGGTAAAGGAAAAGGTACTTGATCTTGCGTCCGAGTATCTGGAAAAGGATCGATCGGAACTTACACTTGAATCCGGAGTGGTACGCGGGAAAGACGGTTCTTCCGTATCGCTATCGGAACTCTGTACAATGCACATGTACACGTTCAACCAGCAGCAGATTTCCGAGTCGGCATCCTATGTCGGTGAAGAGTCTCCCCCGCCATTCGCGGCAAGTTTCGCCGAGGTTGAAGTCGACACAGACACCGGTAAGATCACCCTGATCAATTACGTCTCCTACGCCGATTGCGGCCTTGCGTTAAATCCAGTCCAGGCAGTGGGTCAGCTTGAAGGAGCCTCGATGCAGGGTATCGGATGGGCTCTATACGAAGACATAATATACGCAAAGAACGGAAGAATGCTGACAAATGATTTCTTCACCTACAAAGTCCCTTCGAGGATGGATTACGGAAAGCTTACCTGCGGACTCGTAGACAGCTACGAACCGACGGGCCCCTTTGGGGCGAAGAGCATCGGCGAAATCGGAATAGACACGCCGATTCCGGCAATAGCCAACGCGATTTTCGACGCTACCGGCATCCGCCTGCGGCATGCACCATTTAAGAGTGAACGAGTTCTCTTCGAGATATTGAGTATGGAGGTGTGAAATGAAAAAGTTGCTTGCATCTGCTTTTGTTGTTTTGCTCTGTTCGGCAGCCTTAAGCATAACTTTCTGGGTGAGCTGGGAAGGCGAGGCCTTCTACAGAAAGGCTGCAGACGATTTCTATAACCAGACTGGCATACCTGTCGAGATCGTTTACTTCCCCAAGATCGAGGAAAAGCTGAACATCAGTCTGAAGACAGGTGATCTGCCCGATGCCGCTTTGATAAAAGATACTTATGTCGGAGATGTTGCCTCTTCAAACATGAGCCTCCCTATTCCTGGAGATGCGCTTAAAGACTACCCGGAAAGATATCTGAATCCATTTATCTGGAATGGTGTTGTCGGAGCAGTTCCCTACTATGCTGACAGCCAGGTTGCCTTCGTCAATCTCGACGCGTTTGAACAAGCCGGGTTGAGTCTCGAAGAAAGACTTGACTTCTCTCAATTCGGACTGATAAAAGAAAGGCTCGCCGGCGTTGTCGATTATCCGATAGCATTCGATTTCACATCTCCTTACATAATGTTTCCGTACGTTTCGGCCCTGCATTCCGAGGAAGAGATGCAGAATCTTCTTCTGGGATCTCACGGGAGTATAGAAGCTGTATCGAAGGTTAAGAAGTATTTCGACGAGGGGACAATCTCGAGACTAGAGAGAGCTGCAATGAACGGCCTTTTCAGACAGGGAAAAATCGGGATAATGCTCCAGGGAAGTTACATGGCCGAGAAATTCAGAGAGAAGGGGCCAAGGTTCGCAATGCTGCCCTTTCCCGATCTCGAGGGCATAGAGATCAAAGGCGTAATAGACTCGAAGGGCTTTGCTCTTTTCAATGGCGAAACTCGCGACCAGTGTTTGAGTTTCATAAACTTCCTTAACGAGCACAGCAAGGAGTTTTTCCTTCAATGCGACAAATACCCGCTCTTTGGTTCCGACTGGCTTCCCGAAATGGAAGAGATTATTGGGAAAGGAAGATTTATGCCCAATCGTCCTGGGTACCAATCCCTTTTGTTCGAAGCCCTGGAGCCAGCTTTGCAGGCTATATATAGTGGTGCTATGACAGTCGATCAGGCCCTCGAAGGCGCGCAGTCGTATATTGAATCTGTTTGGTGACATGTCGGTTGTAATACCGATCTTCTTTGCCATGGGTCTGCTTCCCTTCATTTTGAGAAGAAAGTGGCCCATGGCGCTCCCGGTAGCTTTTATTCTGTCAATCGCTACAATTGCGCCGATAGCGTGGGCTCTCTATGTCTCTTTCACAGAATATGGAGTTTTCCAAACGGCTCCGGTCTTTGCCGGTCTGAAGAACTACGAAGTAGTGATTCGAGATTCCGGCTTCAAGCTTTCCCTAAGACTCACGGCTTTGTGGTCGACTCTTAAGACGACACTGGAGATCGCGATATCCTTTTTCATTGCACTCAGGCTGAGAAAGGCGACAAGACGCAGTAAGGCGGCTCTTCTTCTACTGGGGGTCGGCTGGTTCATACCTTCCTTCATAACCGTTTCCGGATGGAGGGCCTTTGTTCAGGGATACGGAGGGTACTCTTTGTTGAATACTCTCCTTGGCACAAGTATTGACGTAACTCTCAACCCTCTGCACGCATTCTCCTCTTCTCTACTTGTAAGTGTGTGGCTTTCTATACCTCTTTCAACCATGGTGATTCTCGGAATGCTTGGCAAAGTTTCCAAGGAACTGGATGATGTAATGAAGATAGACGGCGCGGGAGATCTCGCGACTTCTTCCATTCTGTTTGGACAGATAAGGTATCTATTGATCCCATATTTTTTGTTTCAACTTGCGAGATCGATGAAAGAGTTCACCTCAGTCTTCCTTATGACAGGAAACGGTCCTTTGCTTCCTGAGGGGTTCACTCCTCACACCCTGACCGGCTCAACTACGTTTCTCGGAATCGTGCTTTTCAGGAAATTCAGTACTGCGAAGGATTATGGACTTCTCTCTGCTTACGCGGTATTCGTCGGAGTCTTCGCGCTGATATGGATCCTGGGTGCGCTCTTTTCTAGAGGGGAAGTGCCTAGAAGACACAGACAGGTTCTTTATCTAAGTAGCGCCGCTCATGTTGTACTGGGGCTTTTCGTAGGCTGGAACTGGCTTATTTTACCGGTTGTCGTAGGATACTCGATCCTGCCGCTAATAATCCCTCGCTTCAGGAAGCCTTTCAGACGGTTAGTGGGGGTTCTGTTGATATACGAAGTCGTCGTTTTTGTTCTGAGTATCGTTCAAGAAGGCATTAGTGGTGTCATACCTGCCACTCTTCTGAGCGTGCCGATGATCCTTTTGTCAATTAGATACAGGCTCCCTAACTTCGATTTTACCGTTCCTGGGTGGCTTAAGAGAGCGCTTCTCATAATCTGCCTTGTTCCTACCGCAGTAGTTGTGCTATACATTTGTTATCTCTCTTTCGCTTCAGATTCAGACATTCTGCCTTTTCAAAGCGAACTGACCCTTGCAAACTATGGCAGAGTGATCTCAGACGGACTACTGGGAAACATATTCAATACTTTGAAGATCGCTTTCTGGGCTTTTGCTGTGGTACTTCTGGCCGGAGTTCCCTTTTCCTATCTCTTCTCTTTGAAGAGGAATTTGTTTGTGAAGGCTATCGCTTCGTTGATTCTCTTTGGAAGCCTCTATACGGGAATGCATACGTTGCTCCCGATGTACTTCGTATTCGACAAGCTTGGTCTGGTGAACAACTTGTTCGGAGTTGGCATGGTCGTATGTATCCAGGCATTGCCACTAACGATTCTTTTGCTTGGCGGCTTTTTTTCAACTGTCCCAAGAGAGCTCAGGGAAGTCTCTCTGCTTGAGGGACTGTCGGAAACCGGCTACTTGTTGAGAGTTCTTATTCCCCTCTCATTGCCGATAATCGGCGGACTACTGACTTATATTCTCGTATCATCATTTAATTCCTTCTCCATGCCATTAATCCTCCTTAACAGCCAGGAGCTTATGCCTTTCTCTCTCAAGATCTATAGCTACGTTGGAGAGGTTAGGAGCTTCTACACCTCCTGGAATCTCTTTGGAGCCGCCTCAACAATCGGGATAATTCCACTGCTCCTATTCTTCAGAAGCTCATTAAAACTTATTTACAGTTCGAATCTCCGGGATCAGGGAATAGAGTACGATTGAATCCTCAAATCCGAAGGCCAGGAAAGAATTGGAAATCTACGTTACAATATGAATGGTGGTGAATTCTTTTGAAAATACTTTTGACTAACGATGATGGAATCCAGGCGACTGGAATAAGGTCTCTTGCAAAGAGACTCTCAAGGTCTCACGAAGTAACGATATTTGCACCCGAGAGCAATCGAAGTGGGGTAAGTCATTCGATAACCTGGTTGACTCCAGTGAGGATACGGGAAACAAATACTATAGAGAATGTTTCCTCGTTCTGTACCAGCGGGACACCGGCCGACTGTGTTATTGCCGCAACTACAATCAAGGGCATCAACAGCTTCGACCTCGTTGTAAGCGGAATCAATCACGGCCAGAATCTTGGCGTTGACATAAGATATTCCGGTACGCTCTCTGCCGCACTTGAAGCGAGAATTCAGGGTATACCGGCCATAGCAATCTCCATTGTCAGCGAGGAGAATGCAGACTTTGTCGCCGCAGCAGACTTTTCTGAGAATTTCGTGAGAGAGTACAACTGGAACAAGCTGCCGAGGCATACCGTTCTTAACGTTAACGTGCCTGCGATACCCAGAGACAAGATCCGGGGAATCAGTTGCACGAGACCGGGAGGTCTTATTAAAAGGCGCTGGTTCGAGAAAAAAGTCAACGAATGGGGTGAAGAGGAGTTCTGGATGCAAAAAGAGATCCTTCACGATTCTCACGATGAAGACCTAGACTTTGTGAATGTCAACAAGGGCTTCATCTCTGTAAGCCCGATCGACTTCTTTGGCTCATGTGACGCAGACTTCAAATTTACTCTCGAAGAGGACCTAAGGCGTTTTTCAAGTCATTGGCTCAACAATAGCAATGCCGGCGATTATCTTGCAGGAATTGCTGAAGGCAAAACCTAGAAGTCTATAGAAGTAGAAAAGCCCACACTGAGATCATATTTGACAGATTCACGGAGATGGATTTTCGCTCTTGCTAGCAGGACTAGCTTTGGATTCACAAGATACCTAGCTTGAGCAGATATCACAAATTCATGTGAGATAGGCATCACAAGTCCATACCAATTTTCGTTGTAGGGGAAAGCGTATTCCGAGTCTATGTCTATAGTACCTTTTCTGAGACACTCCATCATAACATCTAGTTTCATAATCGAATTCTCGTATTCAGCACCCACCAAACCCAAAGTTGCATCTGGTCCATACGGAAAGCCAAAGAATCCATTGACTACTCCTAGTTCCTCAATCCAAAGCGGATTCACAAATCTGCCTTCTTTTTCCTTTCTGTTGTACACATAAGTTGTTGAGTGATAGTACTCAAATCTAAGTTTTAGACCTCCACCTCGCAAAAGAGAGCTTTTCCTTACTGAATAATCTGCTTCCATCATGCGGGGACCTAAGAATTCGTCTCCTTCAAGGAGACTAATCACTCCTCCTACCAACCAACCAAATGCATTTGGGTTTGATTCAGTAGAGTTGCTCTCAACTCCAGTTATCAAGTCGTCAAGTGCGAACTCCCCGTAACCAAGGACATTGCCTATGCTCATCTCCATTCTAACTGCACCCATTATGTTTGAGCCTATCTGATAGGCGTTGTGGTGCAGAATGAAAGGAGCAAGGTCCTCCAAATCAGGATATGCACCGTGTACAAGGTTTTGCTCCAGCACAGATATGAGAACATTTTCGTTGAGGATCTGAATTGTGTGTCCTATGAGTGTCCTCGGGACATTATAGATGCTCCTATCAGAAGTAATCGCGTAGAATCCGTACGACAAGTCTCCGAGAACACTTCCTGTTGTCAGATTGATCCACAAATGATCAAAATAAGGAAACCTCTCCGATAAAATGAAGCTATAGAAAGAACTTCCATAGGCGATTTTCCTTCTTCCCAGAGAGAAAGAAAGTACATCCTCGTTCATTTCCAAGAAACCAACTCTCGGGAAATTGAGATCAATAGTCGGAAGAATATAGCCTTCAGTATAAGGGAGGTTGCTCTTCCCTCCTGTTTTCAGAAACGTTGATGGAACCTGTCTAATATCAAAACGTAGCACCAATTCGCACTTTGGGAGACTCATTTCTATTGAGAAGTCTGCAAACGGCGGCATAGACAAGTATCTTTCGAATTCTCTCATTGTAGCCTTGTTACAGTCAACCAGAAGAGGCATGTTATTCACTGAAAGAACAGGTGAAAAAGAAAATCGGAATTCTGACCAAGAAACGCCTATAATCGGAAACAAGAGCAAAATAAGAAGCATTGATTTATTTCTCATAACCTCCACCTTCAATCACCACATAGGTTGCTCGAAAATAAGCATGCTCGTAACCCGATAGTTCTTCTAATTAAAGCAAATTAAGATTACAGGTTCTAAACGATGCAGATACTTCTGAAGAGCACGACAGGATCTTCCAAAATGCGAATCCAACATCTTTGCCTTCTCACGCTTCGCCTCCTCTATCTATTTCAGGCTCAGTTCTGTGAGTCAGATCTTCGATTCCCTTCACAACAAAAGGCAAACAATACACTAAGACGGGTAAGAGAAGCCTTGCTTCTGACGTCCGACCGATCATGAAGTTCATAAAGATGAAAGGTACTACCCACAGCCAAGTTGATTTGTAGAACGGAATCTTGCAAGCAAAAGGAGTAAAAACAGACGGAATCGAAAGCAGTATGACTGGATAAACTAGAGACCAGATGTTGTTAAGGTTAAAATCATATTGAAAGAAATTCAGATAGTATTGAGCTTCAGGAAATAGTACTTTAGACAGCACTGCCGTGAAGCCCAGTGGAATCATTACTAACACTGCTATCTTAAGCCAAGTATGAAGTTTCTTCAAATTCGGCTTGTTCGACATTTGAAACAAGGAGTAAATGACTGCGATGAATAAAGCGTGGTCTGTTCTAGCAGTGCATGCTAGCAGAACCAATGAAATCATTGTTACGAAAGAGCTCCTTCTAACGATTGCAATCAAGGAACCTGTAAAAAGCGACAGCGAGAACATTGTTTCCGCCTGAAGAAAATCCTGAGTCGCAAACGGCAAGAGACCAGCAAATAGAAGAACTGCCATTAGAGATGAAGAAGGGCCTGCAAAGTTCTCAGCGAAGAAATACAACAGGATGAAGAAGACAATGGAAAAAAAGAATCTAGCCGTCACATGCCCATAGTAGATCCTGCTTTCATCACTGGAGTCTATCAAGTAATTCTTGAGTTCTTCAGGGATGTGACTCCCGATGGTAAGAAGCAACCTAGCCGGATCCATTGCATACTCTTCGATTTTGAGAGACTGAATGTTTGCTTTCACGATGTTCTTGACTAGTTGATTCTCGCCAAACACAGAAGACAGTAGCTTGTCAACATTCTCATTCATCGCATCCAGGATGGACATCCGCTCTTCCACAGAGAAGAACAAATCGAAGCTCCTGCGGAACTCTTCATCCCAAGCTTCTTCTTCCAAGAGCAATCTTGACAAATACTGATTGTTGATGTCATACCACTTCAGAGGTATGTTTTTGAAGAAATACTCAATCAAATAGTAGACTCCGAACCGAAATTGATCAGGTGCAACGCTCTTTCCTGCAATTACATCTCTGTGACAGGTTACACGTGAGTACCTTGAATATGTCAGAAGTCTACTATCTGTAGTCCATACGGTCATCGATGCAAAAACATAGGAGAGAATCACGATCAACAAAAATACCATAAGTAGCCACTTTCTTCTTGATGAAAGAGCTCCATTACCTCTCATAGATAACTAACTCCTCTCATATTGCCTCATCACAGTTTCTTGTTGCATCAACAATTCCGACGATTGTCAGCGGGATAAAATAGACCAAGACTGGTAAGAAGAGTCTTACATCAAAAGTTTTCCCCACTGCAAAGTTGAGAACCGTAAAGGGTATAACCCATTTCCATGTCTTCCTATACCATTCAATCTCTCTCAACTTGAATGAAAAGACAAGCGGGATACATAAGAAGATCAAAGGAAAGATCCAAGACCAGATGAATGAGAAATTGAACGCAAACTGAAAAACATCAACGTAGTACTCTGCATCAGGATATACAATGTTTTTCAGCAACAATGTAGCTATGACCGGGATGCCGAGAAGTACTATTCCATGGACAAGTGTCGAGATCTTTCTTACTCTCAATGCATCAAGCCCGTAAAGAAGACAGAATATAGCTGAAATGAAGAGAGCATGATCTGGTCTCGCTGTACATCCCAAAATAACTAGCAGAGTAAGCATAATTCCTGTTCTGTGTCTGAGCATAGCTAGTAATGATGCTGTGAAAATACAGACCGAGTACAGAGCTTCAGCCTGAAGGAACTCCTGAGTTACGAAGGGAAGAATCGCGGCAAACGCAAACATAGAAAAGATGGATAAGGGTCGACTTACGAAACACCGAGCATAGAAATATATAAGAATGTAGAGAAGTGCACTGAAAAAGAACCTGGAATTAAAATAGCCGTTCATGATTCTTGTTTCATCGCTGTCTGGATCAAGGTAAGCTCTTATGTCTGAAGGAAGCAAGTCACCTATTAGCAACGCAGTGCGCTTTACATCAGATACATAATTCTGCCATCCTAGCTCACCCACAACACCTTTGAGCAGATTCTGCGCCAAGACACTGTCCTTGAACAAGTCTTTCAATATACTGTCTATAGAATTGTTGATAGAAGCTATCAGTTCTTGCTTGTCTTCGTCAGTATACATGTAATTAGCGCTCTTCATTATTTCCGGCGTCCAAGCAGCGTCTTTGGTCAGGAGATTTGAGAGGTTCTCGTTATAGTTATCAAACCACTTTAGAGGAAGATACTTAAAAAAGTGCTCAACAAGCATGAAACCGCCTATTCGATATTGCTCGGGTGCAGTGCCCCTTCCCGACACGAGATCTCTGTGTATACTGACTCTCGAATACCTCGAGATGGTCAGAAATCTGCTATCGGTAGTCCATATAGTAACGGAAGTGAATATGTATCCGAGAATTAGCGCAACAAAGAGTACAATGAATGACATTCTCAGTCTACTTGACCCAGAAAAAGGCTGTGATTCCGATTTCATAAATACCTCCCATGCTGCTGTCAGTTAGTAACTATCCCACAAACGGCCCCAGGGACTCTCTTTCTTCCACTCCTCGAATATCTTGACACCATGCTTCTTCCACCAGTACTTGTCATGATAAGTGTCCGAAGCGGCCACAAAGATTTTCACAAGCGGCGTATGGAAGAAAAGTTTCTGAAAGACCTTCAACGGACTGAACCAGAGCAGATCTCCGACTCTGCTCGCAAAGTTGTCTCCCACATGGAATTTCAAGTTGACACCGGAAATGTCGTCTCCGACAAGTTCTATGTTCTCTGGCCTTCCATTTCCGAGCTCCTCCTCATCGGCCAGCCTTATGTATTTCAAGTCCATCGGATTGAAGCCCATCAACTTTGCCGCGACGGCATCTATTGCCACCTGATCTTCGCTGGCCAGTATGTAGTCTGCCTTCACAGGAATCACTGTCCTAGGTCCCGGCCCATTTCCTGCTGTCGTGCCGTCCATGAAAGCGAACAGACCCGAATGTATCTCCTTCTGTATCTTCAGCAAGTCAACCAGTGTCTCGTGTATCCATGAGTGGGTGTAATGCCTCTTCACGTTGAGAAGACCGCCGAATGCGTTTTTCATTGCGCCTGTGGTAGTCGTATAGATGTGGCACTTCATCGTCGGAAGCTGAACGATATTTTTTCCGAAAAAGTAGTCCGGCAGTCGAAGTCCTTCAGGATATATCTTCGGAAGTATTCTCAGCTTGCTCTTAGGCGTGTATTCTACCCATGACATATTTTCCGGTTCGAAGTTGTAGAGGATCGGGATACCATACTTCTCGTAGACGATATCATACTTGTTCTGCTTTTCTCCGTACTTCGGTCTCGTGACAACGGTTTTGTTCTCCACGGCCACTATTTCGCCGAAGCCCTCTTCCTTCAGAGCGAGTACCGCCCCCTCGAGCTGCCATGGCGTACTATTTGCGCCGGGCATTGGAAGGTGCCAGGATATGTTATCTTTCAAGATTGTAGTGGCGCTTCCGTCCATGGCCTCTTTCATTCCGGCCAGTTTTGCAAGCCTTCTATAGTCGTCGAGAACTCTCTCCGGACTCGTCTTTATAACTGCAACTTTCGTCTTCTTCATTTTAATGCCTCCATTATTTCGCCACTGCAACGAGCCATATGCCAAGGGCGATTACGGCAATGCCCGCTATCTTCATTACGCTAAGCCTTTCATCAAAGAGAAATACTGCGACCACGGTCACTATTGCAAATCCGGCACTCGTCATTATTGGATAGGCCACTCCCAGTTTCATCCTCGTAAGAACTACGCTGTAGAAGATAAAGGCCACCCCGAATGAGAAAAGCCCCAACCAGACGCTGATATTTGTGATTGAATTGATGAGCATCCCAAGGAGTCCAGCGCTGTTGATGTCGGGCGCGTTCTGCATTCCGTGTTTAAGCAGGATGTTTGCCACGGCATTGAATACTATTGCTACTAGAAGTACTATACCTTCGGTAATATTCATCATTGCTCCCTCTTTACATCCAGGTAGGAAAGTAAATCACAAGCATTACAGACACAATCCACAGTAAAACGGTTATAGCTATTCCTCTGTCTCTGGTCACTACTTCTGTCGGATCACCCTCGCCGTTTCTGAAAAGGAGAAGAAGATACCTGAAGACTCCATAAGTTACGAAGGGCACGGTGTAAACCAGCTTATCCGTGCTGAATTTCCCTATCACCTGCGGATCGAGACAGTAAAGTGTGTATGAGATTATCGAGATAGATGCGGTTGAGATCATAAGATAGTCAAGATATTTGTGGTCATACAATGTGAGTACTTTGCGATGGTTGTTGCTTTCTTCTTTCAGGGTAAGCAGTTCGTTTCTCCTCTTTCCAAAACCTAGGAAGAGAGAGAGGAAAAACGTCGTAACTACTATCCAGCCAGTCGGGCTTGTCTCAATAGCATACGCCCCGGCCATTACTCTTATCACGAACCCGGCAGAAATGCAGAAGGCGTCTATCAAGACCATGTCCTTGCCTTTCAGTGTATAGAAGAGATTCTCGACAACATACAGCAACAGAAAGACCAGTGCCAGATAAGGAAGAAAGAGAGCGACCAGGACGGCAAGTGTCGCCAGAATGCCTGCAAGTATCCAGGCATCTCTCAATTTGATCTCACCGGAAGCCACAGGTCGATTTTTCTTTCTTGAGTGATGACTATCGCTTTCTCGGTCTCGGATGTCGTTGAAAATGTAGACACTACTCGAAATTAGACAGAAGGCAATGAAGATCAGAAAAGCTCTCAGAAGAGAGGTCGAGTCAGTAAGGTTAGATGAAAAGACCAGTGGAGCGAAAACAAAGAGATTCTTCAGCCAGTGACGTATTCTTATAAGCCTCAAAACTACCGCGAAATCGACCATTAACATCTCCCACAAGAAATCTGCGCTTCCTATTCCAGGTGAATCTTCTGCAGAGAACATCAAGCCCTCATATATTAACATAACCGGATACAATACCGAAAACGCCGACACTTATTAAGAATCAGTCCGAGAAGGAAAAGCCCTCATCGAATACCTCCAGACAAGCGTCCACGACTTCGGGATCAAAGAGTTTGCCTTTACCGCTTCGAACTTCATCGAGTGCAGCTTGAAGACCCAGCGAAGCTCTGTACGGTCTGTGAGAGGAGATCGCCTCAACTACATCGGCAACGGCGATTATTCTGGCCTCCAATATTATCTGATCCCCGGAGATGCCTTCCGGGTATCCGCTTCCGTCAAGTCTCTCGTGATGCTGATAGATTGCGTCCGCCACAGGCCAGGGGAATTCGATATCTTTGAAAAGCTCTCGTCCCGCAGTCGGGTGAAGCTTGATCAAATCGAACTCCAGATTGGTCAGCTTTCTTGGTGTGTTAAGTATCTCCGCGGGCACCTGTATCTTTCCCACATCATGAATCATCGCCGAAAGCCTCAGTCCTGTTAGCCTGTTCTCTTCGAATCCCAGCTTTCTGCCGATTGCAACCGAAAGCTCTGCCACTCTCCTTTGATGACCGGAGGTATAAGGATCCCTGAGATCTACGGCCGAAGCGAGAACATTCACCGATGCCTCCATCGTCTTTGAAACAATCTCCAGACTCTCTCTTAGCTCTTCGGTGCGTTTCTCGACTTCTCTTTCAAGATGGAAGCTTCTGTTACTCAGTGACCCGATCAGGATCGCAAGCGACAGAGTTACAGTCAGTCCGATCGCGAGAAAGAAGATCCAATTGTTTATGGGGTACACGACTCCAAAGTCCGGCCCTGGATGGGCAAGAATCACAAAAAGCCTCCCGAACAGCATTACCGGAACGGCAATGCTGTGCTGACTTTCCGGATAGTGCCATATGGAAGTCTCTGCAGACTCATAAACATGAGAATCCGATTCCTGTGCGGTAGAAAACAGCAGTACAGGTTTTCCGTCCGAGTCGATCTGATAAAGCCCCAGGGCAACGGTTGGATCTCCGGTATTGAGGGTATTGGTAACGGCGCTTAGAAATGCGTCTGAATGAAAGATAGCCCCTACGAACCCTGCATAACCTTCCGCTATCTCCGCGAGAATCGGTCTGAAAACAAAGAAGTGGAGGGCTTTCTCTTCGTCCGTCGGAATTACGACAGGATCGCTTGCCCTCATCAGTTTTGAAGCAGTTGCCTTTTCAATTGCTTCGCCTACCGACCCGATAGATCCCAGGTCTAGTCCCAGCAGATTCCTGCTGCTCTCTAGAGGCTCAATGTACTGTATCGGGTAATATGACTCGCGATCTAGAACTCTTTCCTTTCCGCCAGATTTACCCGGTTCCCAAACGAAGAAGTCCGGAAAGCCTTCCCTTCTGATACCTTCTTCGAACGACTCTATCCCGCCCGGCGAAACTCTCTCAATCCAGAACCAGGAAATCAATCCGTTGTTTTTCGAGAGATAACCGACGTAGTTCAAGAACTCCTGCCTGTCGACAAAGCTGCTTGACTCAAAGAACCTGGCAAGAGCCTCGACCTGAAAGTCTCTAGTATTCTTCATCGCTCTGGAAAGCGAAGTTACATGACTTGCGGCCAGATCGGCAAAGGCATCGTTCCGAGCAGCCACTTGCCTGTCATGAACCAGAGATGAGACCATGATAGTGGCAGCGAGTCCAAATGCGGCAAAGACGATCGCCTCAAGGTACCTTTGAACTCTCTTTTCCTTTTTCTCAGGTGCCAGTTTGTCTCTGCGGATGATGAAGAATCCCGAGAGTATCGCCATCAATACCAGAACCAGAGAGAAAACTACGGGCTTAATCGCATAAGACAGAACGGATTTCCAGAAGTCATCGGCTTCAACGTCTATGCCGAGCATGGCAAGCAGTCTGCCCGAATTCTCATCAATTACGGGAACCATTACGGATACCCAGGTTCCCCGGCTGTCAGTAATTACCGGCAGCACCCTGGCCTTCTTCTCCCGAAAGACCTCGAGATCGTACTCTTTTGCATCGGCGTAAATGTCTCCTGGAAGAGATTCGTGATCTGAACCGGGCGGCTCGGAATCAATGAAAAAGAACAACTCTCCATCTTCCTTCTGTCCCATCAGGTAGATGAAGCGGTATTGAGGAAATAGCGCATTAGTTTGCTCCAGTTGGCTCTTGAGTCTCCAGTATTCAGGGTTGTCCAGATCTTCTATGCTCCCTGAAAGCCTCGAGAGTTCGTCCAAATTGAGACCGCTCTGGACAAATCTACCCTGTCTCAAAAGCCTGTCCGAAAACTCCCTTCTTCCCCTGGCTATCTCGGCAAATGAAAGTAGAACCCCCAGAAGAAGAATCAGAACCACGGCGAGAATAACACCAGCAAGGCCTGACAGGCTGGCAGCAAAGCCAGTCAATCTTCTGGAAAGGCTGAAGCCGGGACCTCTGATTAAAGGCATTCAAGGACACCCCTCATCGAAAAGCTTTCTCAACCAGATTTTAACACACAATTTATCTTCAGCCGAAACGTGCACTGGTGAAGAAATAGCGACTTCTCTTCACCAGACGGCTAGTACAATTCGTCAAGATCGATCTCTTCCTCCGGCTTTCCCTTAAGAAGAAAACTCTCAATGTTCTTTAAGGCGCCATTCACCATTGACTGCATACTCTCCACCGACCAGCTTCCGACGTGAGGCGACATGACTACATTGGAAAACCTATGAATTGGATATCTCGATGGAAGTGTTGCGGGCCGATCACTTGAGGGATACTCGTACCAGACATCTATTGCCGCGCCGGCGAGAGTTCCGCTCTTCAGAGCATCGTACAGTGCCCGCTCCTCGATTACTCTTCCCCTGCTCACATTGACCAGGTACTTGCCCTTCATCTGACTTAGCAGATCGGAACCGATAATCCCAGCTGTCTTTTTCGTTAGCGGAAGAGCAACGAAGACAAGATCACCGGCCCGAACGGCATCGTGAATATCGTCTGTTATTCTCTTCACGTAAGGAAACTCGCCGCCGGGCGTTCTTTTGAATCCCGTTACTTCGCATTCAAAGCCGCTGATCAGTTTTGCTATCGCCTGCCCAATTCTGCCCAGGCCGAGAATAGAGCATCGCTTCCCGATGATGGAGTACCAGGTCGCCTCCTTATTGGACGGCCGACCCAACCATACTCCCTGAGCAAGATCATTATGAAGTTCGACCACTCTTCCCGTAACAGCTAAGGCCAGAGCTACGGCTCTTTCGGCAACGACCTCGGCATTCTCATGGGTGTTTGAAACGATGACGCCACGTTCTCTTAGCCGTTCAAGTGGCAGACCATCAACGCCAGTCCAGGGAACGACAACCATTCTGAGATTCCTGGCTTTATCGAGGTCGGCTTGCGAAAGATTCCCTTTTACTATTACCTCGGCATCGGAAATATGGGCTTTCGGATCACTGTTGCTGGAGTAAGAGATGAAGGAATGTTCGGGAAATGCTCTTGCAAGCTCTTCAACCTTTCCTTCCCAGTATCTGTCAAATCTATTTAGGAATAAGATCTTCACGTTTCTAACCTCCCAGGGGATTTAAAGCGAGAAAATCGGAGTTTGTAGCGAACCAGTCCGTTCTGAGTCTGAATTTCATTCACAATATCGAACCCTATCTTTTCATAGAAACCGACGGCATCTTCGTCTGTCCACACTGCAAGAGTATCTATCATGAAGGAATTTATCATTGTTTTTATGAGTGTGCTGCCGAAACCGCTCCTTCGCTTGTCTTTCCTGACGGCAAGATGCAGAAGCTCGGGTTCTTCAAGTTCATGGAGCTTCAAACCGGCTACAGCAACTATGCTTCCTCCCTGTCTCATCACAAAGAGCCTTCTCTCCGGAGCCTGATACATCTTCAATACTTCGTCGGACTGCTCCGGTCTTCCCAGACAACCAGAAAAAATCTCTCTGAACCTTCCGGGAAGATTATCTAACTCTACTTCCTTAATCATTTTTCCAACTCCTTACTTTCTGGATCTGCCGCCCGAAATCGGAAGCATTCTCAAGCGATATCTCGTAGTTGCTCTCATCTGCGTCTCTCACATCTTGGCGAAGACAAAGCAGAACCAGCTTCACTTTCACATTCAATTGTATCTCATCTATCATTACTAATATTGGGCCAAACATGTGAAGCAAGGCATTTGTCTTCAAAATGAGTGAACCGGGCTCCCCTAGGGCCAAATAGGGTAGCCAACACAAGACTGCAGTGATCACTCTCCTTCTGATTCTTCTCATTTCGTAATCTCCAGGTCCGGCAGTTCCGCGCTCGCAGTAAGTAAACTGCAGTTTTACTAAGGTGTTTGGTCGGTCATGGGGAAGCGCTAAAACGAGGATAATAGCTGCGCAAAGCAGCAGTTCTTTCATCCCAGGTCATCAGTGATATCGATCTTCCTAATGAAATACATTCCCGAGGCGATAGCGATGCTGGAGATAACCAGAACGACCGGAAAGCCCAAAAGCCGCAGCACACTACCCAGGATCAAAGGAAGAAGAGCGGTCACAAGACTGAGCGCGCCCGATACACCTGTATACAAAGCCCTGTTCGTATTGCTGGAGATTTCTATAAGAAGCCACTCAAATCCGATTTTTCGTGCGCTCAGCGTGATCCCTGAAAGGAAAAAGACTATCAGATAGAAGTTCGGCGAGGTGGTTGAGAGAAGATATGCAATTAGTGGAATCGAGCTGCCAATCGTTGCGCAGGTTATAAGCAGTCTTTTCAAACCTCTCCTTTTGAGAAAGCGATTCCACAGAACCCCGGCTCCAAGCATACCTATCATCTGAAACAGGAGAAAACTGCCCACATCGCTTCCGCTCAACCCGAAGCTGTCCTTTGCCAAGAGTACATAGAACGGGATCAAGACCAATCCGAAACCGGTGAGGTTGATGAAGACAATGTAGTTAAGCAGGTTCGCATCGTCCTTCAGTGTTTTTGGAATGCTCTTCATGATCTTCCAGAATCCGGGAATTTCACTTCCCTGAACCTCCCTCTCCCGTACTCCCGCGAATCCAAGCGAAGCAACGAACAGCGAACTCCCTCCAATGAAGAACAACAGCGAACTCCCTCCAATGAAGAACAACAGCGAATAGTTGACCGGATAACTCACGTTTCCAACTATGTACTTTGCGACGAAGCCTCCGAGAAGTGACAATGCGCTCCCAGCAATCTGTCTGTACGACATGAACCCGCGTCTATCCTGCTTCAGTATTGACTGACCGAGCAGATGAGTGTAACTGATTCCCGCGAAGACGCCTCCAAAGGAAAAGACGGAGATTACGGAAAAAAGGAGTACGAGAAGAGCGATGCCTCCGATAGGCGAAAGCAATAGAAAGCCTATGGAGAAGAGGGCGCCGACTCTCAAATAGATGCCAAGAAGCAAATATGGTTTCTTCATCCGTTTCGACATAAGGTATCCAGCGAATGTTAATTGAGCCAGAAGAGGAATCCCCGTCGAAATTGCAGTAACGAGACCTATTGCAAAGCTCCCTCCTCCTGCCGCCAAGATCATCGATGGAAGGACAGTATTCACCTCAACAAAGGCCATTGTCAGTGCAAGAAACGAGGCGTGCCAAATAAAGCCTAAATAATGTCCTCTATCGCTCTCCAACTCTCACCTCAAAATATAATCCGCCAATTCGTCCAGGCCCGATAATGAAAAGTATATCATACGACAATTCGACCGAAAGCGCACCGTCACCCTGCAGAGATTTGAATCTCCCCGTTCGAAGCAATGAAAAAGGAATCGAGATCTGTTAGAATTATTTAGCCGACTAAATACTTTTCGTGTGAGGATTGAAAGATGAAAGAGACCGGAAAACTGGATAAACTACTGATTGACGTCTGCAGGGCAAACTTCATGAAGAAGCGCTTGATCTTCTCCAGGTTTGGTCTTCACAGAGGCCAGCCTCCACTGCTTTTCATTCTCTTCGAAAGGGATGGAAGAACTGTGGGGGAGATCTCAAAAGAGATGGGCCTTTCACCTGCCACTGTTAGCAAGATGATTCAGAGGATGGAGCTGTCTGGCTTTATCCACAAAAGGCAGGATAAATCGGATATGAGAGTCTTCAGGATCTACTTGACGGCAAAAAGCAGAGAGATCGAGGAAGAACTGGAGAAAACGATGCTCGACGTAGAAAGACAAACCTTTTCTGCATTTTCTGCAGAGGAGCGCGACCTGCTCGAGCGGTTCTTGAAGAAGCTCAAAGAAAGCCTTTCGAAGTGATAATCTTGACCTGACCTACCTAAACAACGAAATGCGGGGTGGAAGACTAGATGAAAAGACTGTTCAAGTTTTTGAAGCCTTACTGGATCTTCGTCGTTCTGGCTCCTCTGGCAATGTTTCTCGAAGTTGCGATAGATCTTTTTCAGCCAAAGCTTCTTGAGGAAATCATAGATGTAGGTATCATGAATCAGAATCTTGACGTAGTCGTGAGCGCAGGAACGAAGATGCTGATTATTACCTTCATCGGTGTGCTGGGAGGAATCGCCTGCGTCATATTCTCTTCCCTGGCTGCTCAGAATGCCGGGGCAGATATACGGCGAAGTGTTTTCACAAAGGTTCAGTATCTCTCATTTGCGAAACTCGACAAGTTCGGCACCGGCTCACTTATTACGAGAATCACAGACGATATAGTTCAGTTTCAGCAGTTTATAATGATTTTGCTGAGAATGTTTGTGAGGGCACCGATGCTTTTCATTGGAAGCTTGATCATGTCCTTGCTGATTAGCTGGAAACTCTCTCTCATATTCCTGGTTGTCATTCCGCTCGTAACTTACCTGACTTTCGCGATCATGAAAAGAGTCTTGCCTCTCTTTTCGCGCGTTCAGCAGGAGATGGACAATGTCAATACACGGGTCAGGGACAATCTCCTGGGAATAAGAGTCGTCAAATCCTTCGCATCCGCCAGGTTTGAATCTAGCAAGTTTGAAGATGCAAACGAGAAGTACACACAGATAGCTATGAAAGCTGCGAGGACCATGGTAATCATTATGCCTCTTCTTTCTCTGATACTGAACCTTGGAATCGTTGCAGTGATCTGGTTCGGAGGCATTCAGGTCGAAGCCGGAGGGATGCAGACGGGCCAGATAATGGCATTCGTAAACTACCTGGGAAGAATGCTCATGTCGATGATGATGATCGGAATGATGCTCGTATTTGTCTCCAGAGCGCAGGCCTCCGCCAAACGAGTTGCCGAAGTCCTTGAAGAGAGCGAAGAAGAAGATGTGAAGGCAGGCATATCCCATGACCTTAGGGGTCCGATTGTCTTTGAGAATGTTGACTTCAGCTACGATGGGGGAGGCAACAAGATTCTCCACAATCTCAACTTCACGATCAATCAAGGTGAGACGGTCGCTTTTCTTGGCGACACGGGATCGGGCAAATCGTCCCTGGTCAGTCTTCTTCCCCGGCTGTACGAAGTAGATTCCGGCAAAATTCTTTTGAATGGAATAGATATAAAGGAGATTTCACGCCACGAGTTGAGAAAGAACATATCCATGGTATTCCAGGAAGCCGTTCTCTTCTCAGGTAAGATCAAGGACAACATAAGTTACGGAAGGCCGGGTGCCAGTGACGAAGAAATCGCCAAGGCGGCCGAAGTTGCAAGAATCGCAAGTTTTGTCGACACTCTTCCAGAGAAACACGACGCCCACCTGAGCCAGATGGCGACGAACCTCTCTGGCGGCCAGAAGCAGAGAATGGCGATCGCGCGGGCCGTAGCGATGAGATCACCAATCCTAATCTTTGACGACAGCACGAGTGCTCTGGATGCAAAGACGGAGTCCGAGGTCATGAGGGCAATTGGCAAAGAGCTGGATTGCACAAAGATAATCATTGCTCAGAAGATAAGCTCAGTAGTAAATGCCGACAGGATATTCCTCCTAGATGATGGAAAGATAGCAGGAAGTGGAACCCACAAACAACTGCTGAAGGAAAGCGATCTGTACAGGGATATCTACAGGTCTCAGTTTGGTGAGGTAGGTGAAGCGAATGCATGAAGAGAAGAAAGCAACTCAACCCGAAGTTACCATGCCGGCCGGCCCGGGGAGAGGCGGACCTGGAGCAGGCAGAGCGCGACCCGTTCAGAAGCCTAAGAACTCGAAGCAGACCGTTCTGAGACTAGTAGGATACTTCAGAAATGAGAAGAAAGGTCTGATACTTGCAATAGCATTTACGATACTGGCCACCGGTGCCAGCGTCTTCGGTCCCTTTCTTCTGGGAGTAGCTATCGACAAATATATGCTCGTGGGCGACACGGCCGGTCTCGCAATGATTTCGATTGTCATGGCTGCAGTCTACATATCTTCATCTTTCTTCCTCTGGCTCCAGGGCTACACCATGGTTGGAGTGGCGCAGAGAAGCATAAGGAGACTCAGGCAAGACCTCTTCGACAAATTTCAGACGCTGCCGGTCAAATTTTTCGATGCCAAGCCGCACGGAGAACTGATGAGCAGACTGACCAACGATATAAACAACATATCCCATACTCTTAGTGAAAGCGTTACTCAGCTTGTGAGCAGTCTTCTGACGCTTGTCGGGATAGTAGTCATCATGTTTTTTCTCAATCCGATCCTGGCACTGGTCGCGATGTCTACCGTTCCATTCGTTTTGGTTGTGACGGGCATAATAGCGAAACAGAGCAGAAAGAACTTCCTCGCTCAACAGAAGGCTCTTGGCGAACTCAACGGTTACGTCGAAGAGAGGATCTCCGGAGCCAAAGTCGTGAAAGCCTACGGCAGGGAAGAGTCGACCGTTCAAGAATTCCAGACTATAAACGAGTCTTATCGCAGGTCTGCAATTATGGCCCAGATATTCGCAGGCTCCTTCGGACCGATAATGAATATGGTAAACAACTTTGGTTATGCAATAGTCGCCTTTGCCGGAGGGTGGATGTCCGTGAAGGGGATAGTTTCTGTTGGATTGGTCGCCAGCTTCATCGTATATGTCGGCCAGTTCAACCGACCGATAAATCAGATAGCACAGATGTTCAATGCGATTCAGGCAGCTCTAGCGGGGGCCGAGAGGGTCTTCGAAATCCTTGACGAAAAAGGGGAAAAGAGAGCGGAAGAGACCTTCTTCCCGCAGAAAATCGAGGGAGAAGTAACGCTTGAAGAAGTTGACTTCAGTTACGACGGCAAGACCAGAGTATTGAAGGATGTCTCTCTCACGGCCGAGCCAGGGCAGATCGTCGCGCTGGTGGGACCTACGGGTGCGGGCAAGACCACAATCGTGAATCTTCTTACGAAGTTCTACGACATAGAGGACGGAAAAATTATGATAGACGGTCATGATATATCGAGCTTCGACAGAGAGCAGCTCAGGAGAGAGCTCGGCATTGTTCTGCAGGATACACAGCTGTTTATGGGCACCATTAAAGACAATATTCGTTATGGAAGACAGGACGCTTCAGATGAAGAGATAATAGAGGCAGCAAAGATGGCAAACGCCCATCACTTCATAATGGGACTGCCGGAAGGGTATGAAACGGTTCTATCCTCTAGCGGGGACACCATCAGCCGCGGGCAGAGGCAGTTGCTGGCGATCGCCCGGATAATGCTAATAGATCCCCAGATACTAATACTCGATGAAGCTACTAGCAATGTCGATACCAGAACGGAGATGCACATTCAGGAGGCGATGCGGAATCTGATGAAGGGCCGCACCAGCTTCGTTGTGGCTCACAGACTCAGTACAATCAAGAACGCAGACAGAATTTTCGTGATCGATAATGGAAGGATAATAGAAAGCGGCACTCACGATGAACTGATCAGTATGAAGGGTTTCTATTACAGCCTCTACACAACCCAGCTGGCTCTTCCAGGACTTGATGTGGCTTGAGTGCAGCCCGATGATATAATGCTGCAAGGAAGAGCGTTTTCCGGTCGTTGCAACCGACCAAAAAAAAGATCATGGCTTTGCCCATGTGTCTCTTACGTTTTGACTGGAGCATAGGCAATAGCCGCGACATCGGGAGGAACTATGCAACATAAGGTTAGATTCGAAGAGATAACGGAGGAGACGGTGCTCGACGCTATCCGCTTGAGTGGCACGCTGCTCGAAGGACAGGAAAGGGCCGTAGCCTCAAATGCAGTTTCGATCGCTCAAGCCCACTTCGCGAAGAACGCCTGGTTTCGGGCGATCTATGCGGGAGATGAAATGGTGGGCTTCATTATGCTGGATTTCACGCCTGATCCGAGAATGAAAGATGTCAAGCACGCCTCCATATGGCGCTTCATGATCGGGGGCAAGTATCAGAAGATGGGATATGGAAGAGACGCTATCCTCTTGTTGATTGAATATCTCAAGGCCCAGGGTTACGAGAAGCTCTTCATCTCGTGCGCCGTCAGCGACCCTTCCCCGCTCAAGCTCTACCTGAAGCTGGGCTTTGTCGATACCGGCGAGTGGGACGATGATGAAAAGATACTGATGAGAGACCTCTAGTAACCAGCTTCGGAAAAGAGATATTCGTTGACTCTATCGAGCTTTCCTGCCATCGTTGTAAGCTTATCGGCTTTCAACGAAACCTCATATGCAAGAGTAAGCAAACCAACCGCATCGAGCACATAAGAGAGCTTCGACAGCTCCTCTGCAATATCGCCGAGAACGGGGTTTTTGTACTCCATTAGCCTCAGAAGCTCCACAATCAGAGGAACCGTCTCTTCGAAGATCTCGAGGATAGTTTTCCCAGTTGTCGATTCTCTCATGCTCTCCGAGCACCTCGAACGACCAGTCTTGTAGAGGGCCCATAACTTCACTTCTCATGCTTGCAAAATCCCTGTTCATACTCCAGCTCGCAGCGTAGAGATCGAGATCTGAAATTGACAGTGAAGCCAGACGAGCCGCCCCCGACAGCGACTCCTCAAGCTCTCTTATTACCGGTTTTGTAGAATTGCGGTAAGTGAGGTCGGTGTAGACGACCTGCCTCAAAACGCAAAACAGGACGCGCTCCGAGAACTTTCAAACGCGCCCGAAATTCGGGCAAATTCGGGTTCAAGTCCGGCTGTTAACATAAAAACTAACCCGATTCCAAGATTACCTTGAAATCGGGCTTAGATATATGTGTCAGTGGATAAACAGGTGGTCAGGAAGCCCTGCACCTTCAACACCACGGATTAAGGGAGCGGGATTTTTTGAGTGCCGAAGATCGACACCATTTCAACGATCCGAGGATCTTTCCATATTATCTTTGTACTTGAAAGCGTAAAATCGACGAAATCTTCATGAGCGACAAATGAATCATCGCCGAGGAAGGTATCAAGGAAGTCCTTCATTTCATCGACGGTGACCTTTGAAAAGCGCACCAGCTGAAGTCTGACCTTCGTTCTTTCCTCTAGTAGCTTTTCTTTGTCTCTTTCGATTTCCGAAAGACGATTCAAGAGACTTTGGGAGTAAGTACCGGATTCCACGGCTCTTGTTATGTTTTGAATGGCCGTTTCAATTGTTTGGAGTTCGTTGGCAATCTCTTCCGCTCTCCCTTTCTGCGACTGAGATTCTATCTTTTCATTCGCCATATCCGTGACTTCCCCAACGTCAACATTGGAGACCTGTTCTTTGAGATAGTGAACGATCACGTTTTCTATCTTGTCCCTGCCGATTTTCAGGTATTTGTTGTGGCGCTTCCGGCAGTTCCAGCAGTAATAAGAACCGCCTTTGTTTTTTCCGCCTCCGTAAGAACCCCCGAAAGAGTGAAGCCGCAGTCGCCGCAAATCAATTTGCCTTTCAGGAGATAGAGGAGTTTTGACTCTTTCTGAACACCCGGCATTTTCTGAACTCTTTGCCAGAGGTCGCGGGGCTTATCGCTAATTCGGGCAAATCCACCCGGACGACCTCGCCTTTGTAGTAATTGAACCGGCCTTTCTTTTTTCGATCGTTAAAGGAGTAAATGCCTTTATATTTCTCGTTTGAAAGGATCCAGTCGATGGATGCATTTGTGAAGGCCTTGCCACGCCTAGTCTTCCACCCCGCCAGATTGACATTCCTCACTATCTGCATAATGGGGACGCCTTCGGCTCTCATCTCAAAGATTTTGCGGACGGCCTTCGCCTCTTTCTCGTCTATCTCGAAGCTCAAGTCCTTTTTAGAGACTTTCACTTTTCGATAGCCGAAAGGAACTATCCCCCCCAGATACTGACCCTTCTTCGCTTTGTGATCATTCCCCTCATTGAATCCCTCGCCAGCTTGCCGGCAGAATATTCCGCAAGCATCTCTTGGTTCGATTCGAGAAGGATGTTCTCCGGGCCCTCGATCGAAGGCCCCGAGACAGATATGACTTTGATTCCGTATTCAGCGAGAAGCTCCTTATATTTCTGGGCATCGAGGGGGAGCGGGCAAATCTGTCTGTGCTCCAGACGATGACGTAATCGAATTTTGATTCAAGGGCATCTTGGATGAGTTTCTGAAAGTCGAGCCTCTTTTCAATGAGAAAAGCGGAAACGCCGCGGTCGGCGTATTCTTTGACGATCTCGAAACCGTTTTTCTTGCAGTATTCGAGTATCCTCTCGGTTTGACCTTCAACCGAAAGCTCTGTCTGATGCTGGCTCGAGTATCTTGCATAAGTAGCCGCACGCTTCCTTTTGAATGCCAAGTCTGTAATCTCTGATTCATTTTCCTTCGACAAGTTTTGAAGCGATCTTATCAATGAGTGCTAAACTGAAAGGCGATGGCAACTTCTTATCATTGAAATAGCTGGATCGGTATAGCTTACAGAAATCAATCAGAGTCAGTCCGACCGTTTCGCCAGTCCGTGAATTCCTTCTGAGAATTATGAAATCGTCATCAAATGACTTCCCACGATCCGAGATTTTCCCATGCTCTTTCACATAAAGAACGTCAGAAAAATCGTCATAGATAATGTTGTAGCCATCAATCATCGTTTTCATAATAGTCATCTCCATAAGCGGTCTTGACATAGCCAAAATCCTCATGTTCAAAGTCTACCACAACAGAGATCACTAAGTTCTCTGTTCGATTAACTTTGATGTAGACATTCGCGTTAGGATTCCACGATTCAGCTTTTTTATCCGGATTATCAATAACATCCATGATCTCATATTCTCTGCCATACATTTCATCATGTCCACCTATAACATGGTCCCAACTTTCATAGAATAGAACAACCGGAACGTTTCTTGTGTGACTATGAGGCCCAGTCTTCCAGTATATTAGTCTTCCTCCGAATTTCTCGCGAGGCATAAGCCTAACCTTCTTTTTTGTCCTTCTTCTTTTCCTCTAAAATGATTTGTCCAAACCGTTCCTCATATTTCTGAATCTGCTTACCTAGGATCATGTGCAAAGACTTTGCGTGTTGAGGACTGAAATAGATTCTAATAACGCTGTCCTCAATAACACCTCCAGAAAAATCATTCCTACCGAAATCAATAATGAAGTCGTATAAGCCTACCTTGAATCCGGCAAAATTTGCATAAAATGTCCTTTCTGCGGGGACTTCTGGCGCTCCAATTTCCTTTTTTGCTGTTGGTTTCTTCTCTTCCATCTCACACCTCCAGTTTTTGTTCGACAAGCTTAATTACTGAAACAGTCTTCTTGTATTACCTACCCAATTGCTATTCATCGTTGGAGAGTCTTTTCCAAAACTTCTCCATCTTATAGAATCTTATTGCCCCTTCTATTGTAGAAAACCACCTTCCAATACTTCCAGCTCTAGACTTCCCTTGCGCAAATATTGCAGATCTTGTGGAATGAGACATTGTCTATGGCGGCAATTTGCTGATGACCGACACCTCCCGGTACACTGTCGCCTTTCTCATCGACAGTTACTGCCAGAACCCCGTTCACGGCTCTTAACTTTCTCATTAAGTCGCCGCACCACAATGGCATTCTTCCTCATATCCAGACTATTCGGATTTTGTCTGTTTCGAGCAGTATGCGAGATTCATAGATGAACTTATCAACACATCCAATTTCAATTGCGGCCAGAACGTTATCAAAATCGAACAAATATCTCATAACAATATTGCTGTCCTCATCCTTCTCTACAACCTTATATACCCTCTCCTGATAAATATTGGCCAATTTGTGCATCTCATAGCTTGAGAATCTTGGAGGCTCGTATCCTTGCGACTTTATTTCCTCAAGCAACTTTCCATCAATTCTGAACATTGATACTTCTCCGTTACTCAGAAAAATGATTGTCAACCCCTCAGGAAATGCCCACTGATACACTCTTTTTTGAAACTCGCCCTTGAGCTTTATGATCGAGCCCAGAAATTCTGTCTTTGTGGAGTGAATCTCAAAGAACTAATAATCTTGTATTGCGTGGCGACGAAATACTCAACATTGTTAAGCAGGTTGCACGCAAACTCCGAAGGTGTCATATTGCTTTTGCTCATAATCAATAGTCACCTCTCTTTCTCTCTGTTCTGTCCTCATCATTTCCCGAATGCTCTCTTTCCTTATCTTATTGAATTCTGATTGGTGAACACTACCAGCAACACTCCGATTATTATGAGAAGGGCTCCAGCTAGTATTTTGAAGAAAGCCGCTATGACTCCAAGAATCACGAACTTCCAAAATATACAACCCATCTACTAGACTCCTCTTTCTGCTAATGAAAAACAATCCGTACTTTCTTGACTACTCTCATTGCTCATCATCCTTGAAGTAAAAGATACCTATTGCGTCATTCTCGTCTTGCTCGGTTGCTTCAGAGTAGTCAAATAGCAGAGAAATGTCGCCTGCAATTTTCCATGCGAAAAACATCCCATCATAATCTCCAAACTCCGGTTCGCCATACTCATAAAGAAACCGATCAAGAATTCCGAACATAGCCTCTGCCTTTGTGAATCCTTCTGGCACGTGTATCGTTATTCCCAAATAACACAGTCCATTATCGGAGAACCTGTAAAATGCAAACGCGCTTTCTGATTCATGTTCCCAGAAAGAGTCATATACAATTCCGTAAACCCCCTCTTCGATCTTATAGACACTTCCCATTGAATCCTCGAGGAATATGATTTCTGGCGGTTTACCAAAAATCGCGTTCATATTATTGAGAAGATCACCATCGAAGATAATCGAGTACAAGAGAGAATCATGATTATAATAAGGGTTGTTGCCAGATTCTGGGGAAGAAGAAGTACTTGAGTCAGTTGTTTCACTTCTCTCTTCTTCTACGACAATTGAATATTCTCCAGTTGCGATAATATCTAGCATGAAGGTACCTTTCTCATATCTGTAAGAAACATCAGATCCTGGCACATTGAAGCTCAGAACTTTACTCAATATGTCTCCATTGGAGTCTCGAAGATAGATAGTCAAGAAGTCTTTATCTGTGCTTGCCTTGATTCTCCAAGAATCAGAATTGACCGTAAACGTCCTTGACATTTTCGAAGATGATCCTGCAACAGTAAGCACTTCTCTCCAGCGCGATGTCTGTGCTGAATAAATCCATGTACCATCCGAAAACAGCAGAACTCTGTCTCCTTCATCGGTTGTTGCATAGGTCAAGCCAAAGCTAATTGAGATAGCAATGAGTACGACAACAATAGCCAAAACAATCTTTCTCATACCATTCGCCCCCTTTTTGTTTTTTGCAAGAGTGAATTCCC
>NZ_DIXC01000068.1 GCF_002435945.1 Mesotoga sp. UBA6090 | reverse complement strand
ATACTTGTGGGTAATGATGAGCTCTTTACAGGGGTAAGGGCGCAGTCAAATTCCTCCTAGAAAGATCACTGAAGACTATGAGAGAGAAGGGGCAGGCCGTATCTTTGCTCTATCCCTTTAGCAGAAGCTTCTACAGAAAGCTCGGATGGGAGTTTGACACGATGCTCAGGGCGAAGTTCCCTCCCGGGTCTATAGATCTTCCCGATCAGAAGGTCGAAGTGATGATCGAAGAGATGGAAGATGCCGACAGAGAAATTCGAGAGTTTTATAACGAGTACGCAAGCAATCATTACAGTATGATTTTGAGAGACGAAGAGATGTGGAAAAGCGATTTCGAGTTCCGAACCGATAACGATGTTTGCAAGAAATTCGTGAAGTTCAAGAGAGAAGGAAGAACTACAGGAATGCTTCGCTATGTCTTTCTCTACGATAACTTCGACAAGGACAGCGGACTTAAGTTTGTAGTCACGATCTTCCTTGCGGATGATGCCACAACGAAGCATGCAATGTTCCGTTTCCTAAAAGGTCTTTCTCTTCAGATCGATCAGATCCACGCCTTCCTTCCGCCTAATTTCCTTCTCTGGTCGTATCTAAAGGAAAGGCCATCCGAGATTAAGATAGTACCCAGGACTATGATCAGAATCATAGACATCCAGCTGCTCAACGGTCTGAGAATCGACGCTCCGGACATGCGGGTCGGAATCAAAATCGACGACAGCCAGGCATCATGGAACGACGGAGTTTTCGAACTATGTGTTGAGAGTGGAGAACTTAGCTTCTCACCGAGTGACTCTTTTGATCTTGAGTGTGATATCGCGACCTTGTCTTCGGTTGTTGGCGGGAGCACAGACTTCAAAGAGATGATAGAGTTCGGCAGGGTTAAGGTATCGGACGGCTACAAAGGTCAGGATCTTCCGAAGAGCTTGCCCTTCGCGCTTCAGCACTTCTAGCATTTTCTGGAGAGCAATGAATATGCCCCGGGTCGATTCGGGGCGTATATATTAGTCAGTGCTTTGTAGCTTTAAACCAGACCAAGTCCGCCGTCAGACATTATCACTTGGCCAGTTATCCAGTTCGATTCCTCTGAAGCGAGGAATACTATGAGTCCAGTATGGTCTTCGGGATGACCAATCCTTCCGGCCGGAGTCTTTTCCTCTATTCTTTTCAATACTTCAGGATGCTGAGAGTAGAAGGGAGAAGTAAATGGAACGGTCTCTGTTGGACCGGGTGCTACAACGTTTACCTGAATATTAGCCGAGGCTAGTTCGAGCGCCATTACCTTTGAAAGCGCAATAATCCCCGCTTTTGCGGCGCAATGGCCGGCGTGTTCCTTTTCAGGAAAGAGGCCTCCAACCGAGGCCAGATTGATAATCTTTCCACCGCCGTTTTTCGACATCATCTTCGCTACGGCCTGAGACAACATGAAGACTATCCTCACGTTGACATGCCACTGTCTGTCAATCTCTTCGATTGGGTGATCGACAAATGATGCCCTGTATATGTAGGCTGGGCAGTTAAGAAGAATGTCGACCTTCCATTTCCTTTCTTCCAGCAGATCTGTTATCTCATCTACATCTCTTTGATTGTCTATGTTTGCGCATATCGTCGAACAGAATCCCTTTCTCGATTCTTCAAGTTTCTTTTTCAAAGTTTCGAGCCGTTCCTCGTCTCTATCCAGTAGAATAACTTTCGCACCCTCGTTTACAAATGCATTTGCGGCGGAGCTCCCCACTCTGCCCGCTCCTAAGATAAGGGCCATCTTTCCAGCAAGTCTCTCGCTCATTGTTCGTTACCCCGCTCTGCTATCGGAGGAAGGGTGAAACTCCTTCCACGCTTTATTGAGATCTCTTTCCAGTTGTTGAATTTGCAAGCCGCTTCGCAGGCTGCTATTATAGCGTTTTCATTCGAAGGCGGAATCTCCGGTCTCTCACCTCGCGAAATATTGGATCCGGCAGTGCAAATGGCAGCGGCGTTGATCTTTAGAAGCGAAGAGAGTACATAGAGAGTCGCCGCTTCCATGTCGAGCTGTAAAGCGCCGGCCGCAATCCATTCTTCAAGCTTTCCGTAGATAGATGACGGGAAGTCTTTTCTCAAGAGATCGGGCTTCGTAGCATAGAAGGAATCGAGCGACAGGCCGATTCCCACATGATAGACCACACCGGCTTCTTCACAGGCTGAGATCAACGCCGTAAGTAGCCGATAATCGGCTACGGCGGGGAAGTTCTCCGGAATGAAGAGATTTGCTGTTCCCGAGTATCTTATGCAACTCGAAAGCACGATCACGTCTCCCGGTTTCACATGATCCGCAAGCCCTCCTGAGGTTCCGACACGGATGATTGTGTCAACTCCCAGCCTGTTTAGTTCGACCACAGCGATCTCAGTCGAGGGGCCTCCGATTCCGCTCGAACATACAGTAAGCGGCAGGCCTTTATAGGTTCCGGTTATAGTTATGTAGCCTCTGTTGTTTCCTAGTTTCCTTCACATTGCTCAAACACTCTCCAATCTCGTAGACTCTTGCCGGATCACCGGGAAGAAGAGCTATCTCGGGAAGAGAGTCGCTAGAAATCTGCAAGTGGTTCTTCGCCTTCTTCGAGTTATTCATGAAATCATCCTTTCAATCCTGTTCCGCTTATCCCCCTTACGAAGTACTTCTGGAGGAAGAGGAAGAGAATTACCGGTGGAAGACTGCCAGCAATGGCCGAACTGAATAGGTTCGCCCAGCTTGTGTTTTCTGTTGATCTATGTGCGGCGATGGCTACCTGTACAACTTCGAATCTGCTTGAATGGGTTGCTACAAGAGGCCAGAACAGCGAGTTCCACTGGAACATGAAGACCATTACGATTACCGTGACTATGGCCGGAACGCTCAGAGGGAGAACTATCCTCCAGTAGATTCTGAACCAGGATGCGCCGTCTATTCTTGCCGCTTCCATGATCTCTGAAGGCACTTCAGAGAAGAACTGCCTGAAAAGAAATATCGCAAGGCCGTTGGCAACGCCTGGAAGAATAAGTGCCCAGTATGTGTTATCTATACGCAGTTGTTTAATGAGTATATATAGCGGTATGACAATGGACTCGAAAGGAACCATAAACGTGATCAGTACTATTGTAAAGACTGCAGCTTTACCCCTGAATTCAAACTTTGCCAGCGCAAAGCCTGCCATAGAGGCTACCAGGACCGTAAGAACTATGGTCGAGACCGAAACGAAAAGGCTATTCATAATGGCCCTGCCAAAGTTGAGGTTGACAAATATATGTACGAAATTCTCCAGTGTTGGTTCGGTGGGAATGAAACTCTTCCAGGTCAGGGGATTGGCGTACTCGTAGAGCGGACTGGCGGGCCTTAGAGCGGACGCAACGACCCAGATGAGTGGGATCAGAAAGAAAAGGCTTATAATGCCGAGAAAGGCAAAGAGAATCAGTGTCTTCCAAAGGTTTCGCTTCTTCATGATTCCACCTCA
>NZ_DIXC01000067.1 GCF_002435945.1 Mesotoga sp. UBA6090 | reverse complement strand
GCTCTTTACCAAACACAACCTTGTTGGCTCTTCTTCCAATTCCAAGGAGAGATACAATTCTCTTTTCATCCATATTATGCCCTCGATCAACGATAATTGAGGACGACTATCCTGGTTCCCACATTGGCCTTTTCTTCCAGCTTCAGTTCTTCAAGCTGTTCAAACGGGTCGCCAGACAGAAAGTCTTCAACTCTCCCCAGCTCAAAGGCCAGGGCTTCTGTTTTGAAATGCATCGGAACGACGTACGAGGGAGCTAGATCTCTTGTTAGCTCTCTTGCCTGTTTCGCGTCGATTGTGTAGAACCCGCCCACAGGCACAAGCAGAACATCGGGGCTCCTCAGGAGATCTAGAAGCTCTGAATCAAGTTTGTGGCCGAGGTCTCCGCAATGAACGACTCTGAATCCGTCCGGGGACGTAACTTCGAAAATTATGTTCTTTCCTCGTTTCCTTCCCTGTACGTCATCGTGGAATACTGAATGACCTTCAATCTTGAACCCTTGCACAGTTTTGCTGACGGTTTCGTTTATCAGCACGAATCCCTGCTCGAATCTATCATGAGCATTGTGGTCGTGGTGCTGATGGGATTCCAGAATAATGTCCGGCTTAACCGGGGGCATGTCATAACCGACACCCTCGTCGAAGGGGTCGATCAAAAGAGTCTTTTCGTCGCACTCAAGCGAAAAACAGGAATGTCCATGCCATCTCAAAACCATATTCATCACCCAGATACTTATTATATCATGGGTTCAGTAACATGTTTACGGAAAGCAGGCGCTCCTAAAGAGCCATTGCTTTGAGTTCGAGGCCTTCTATGCTCTTGAGGTATATGGCACCTTTTACGAAGTCGATTATTGCGTAGGATCCACCGGTTCCATCTTTGGGAATAGAGGAACTGCCGGGGTTGAGAAATATGATCTTCCCTTCTCTGGAGAGATGGGAGACGTGAGTGTGGCCGGATATGATTATTCCTCCTTCGAAGGGAAGGCCGAACTCCTTATGGCCATGCGAAATGAAGAGATCAATGTCGTTTATGACGAGCGTACGCGCTTCAGGCAGGTCAACTAAACCGATCTGCATCAGATCAATTTCGCTGTCACAGTTCCCCCTCACACTTTCGATTCTTCTGGAATACTGTCTCAAAAGCGCAGCAAGTTTTGCTGGATCGTAGTCACCAGGAAGAGGATTCCTGGGGCCGTGATACAGGAAGTCTCCGCAGTGAATGATCAAAAGGTCTTCGCCGTTTCTCTCAAGTATTCTCTTCACTGGCCCAGGAGAGCCGTGTGTGTCTGAAATTATTACTGCTTTTTCAACCATCTGAAGTATAGGACAGTACCTCCCTTGCAGAGAATCTGTACTTCGCTTTCTTTCGTCTCGTTTGAAACCCCCAGAGGATTACCGTGCTCGAGAAAGGCATCTCTCAAAGAGTATTTGAAGCCCTTAAGACTGATCATGGTCGGCTGTCCTCCGAAGGGGAACAGAGACCAGATTTCACCGAGTTCTACTGAGGAGACCAGCTCTTTGGATACCATTCCGATCTCCACGCTGTCCTCCACTATTGTTGCTTTCAAGGTGTTTCGCACACCGTAGATTGAAGCAAGAGTGCCCATGAAGTGATCGAGCCGGAGTCCTGTGGCGCCAAAAATCTCGACTTCCGCTATGTCCCTTTCTTCAAGGGCCTGAAGCGCGATCTTGGTGTCTGTGTCGTCTTTTTCAGACGGATAGATTAGAATCAGAGACCCTTTGCTTCTGCACCAATCAAGAGTTGTCTCACTTATCGAATCCATGTCTCCAACGAGGAGATCGGGATGCGTTCCAAGACTTCTGAGCATTTCGGCGCCTGAATCGGCGGCCGACACAAAAGAAGTTTCCTGCAACTTTCTCATGTAGAATTCCGTAGAAGATATATATTCCCCACCGACAAAAAGCACTGCCTTTGTCATCATTTTGATTTTCCCAGTCCAAGCTGGTGTCTGTACTTGTTGACGGTTCTCCTGGCAATGCAGATATCCCTGTTCTTGAGTTCGATTACAAGCTGCGCGTCTGAAATGTCGGGGTCTTCCCGGACGATCTCGGCTATCACTTCGAGGGCCTGTTCCTTTTCCTGCACGTTGCCGAAAAAGTACCTGATCGGGAAGGTCCCGACAGGAGTCTGAACAAACTTATCCTTCACGGCGCGGCTGACGGTGGAGACTACGACACCTATCTTGTCTGCTATCGAATTCATCTTTAAAGGCCTGATCTTGTCGCTTGTTTTCAGAAGAAAGGGTGCATTTCTCATCACTATCTCATTTCCGATTGTGATAAGCGTCGCTTTCCTTCTTTCAAGGGCCGTTATATAAAACTTTGCTTCTTCGAGCTTGTCTTCAAGGTATTTTCTTGCCGCCCTTTCGCCACGTTCAAGTATCTCTTCATATGATTCATCAACGTTCAATACGAGCGAGTAATCCCTGACGGTGACTATGAACTTTTCATCGAGAAACTCAATATAGACGTCCGGCTCGACGTATCTTACATAGGAGCCATCGCTGTACCCCGATGAAGGGAAGAGGCCTGGCCCCATAAGGGTTTCGAGTTCTTCGCGATTCGAGGCAAAGACGCCGTCGAAGCCACCGTCCCTCATAGCCGAAATGACTGCAGAGAGTCCATCGAAGGGGCAGTGATTTTCCCGGGCAATTGTCTCAAGGTCTGAGGTAATCATTCCGAGATCGTCCATGTTATCCAGCAGAATCTCGAAGAGACAGAAGAGGTCATCGTCAAGTATGTAGAAAGCAAAGTCCCTGAGTATCTCTCTGAAGGTCGGCTGTTGGGCTTCAATTCTGTCGAAGTCCCAGCCGTCGCGATCCGTGCTTTCTTGTTTCATGTAGATGGAGTTGCTCGCAGGGAGTGAGTAATAATCTCCATCGTCTATATTTTCCTCGTCTTCAGGCTCTCTATCGCTTTCCTTGCTTTCTTCTATCAGTTCGTAGTCTTCTCTCTTTATTTCAAGAAGAGGGTTTGCCTGTACTATCTCTTCGAGTTCGGCAGAGATTTCGAGTGAATTGAGCTGAAGCAGTTTCAGGGCCTGCTGAGCCTTCAGAGAGAGGCCGAGTTTCTGCTCAAGTCGCTGAGATAAGTTATGGCTTAGTTCCATGGAGTTTCTCCTTTGCATTCTGCTCGAACTGCTTAAAGACAAGTGAGAAGGAGTCTGCAATTCTTGAGGCAGAATTTGAGGACTCTGAAATTCTTGAAAGCTCGGCTGCTTTGCCCATGAAGTACATTCCCAGTATCGCAGATTGGTCGAGATCTCCTGTTTGGGCTGCAAAACCGGCAATCGATCCTGAGAGGAGATCACCGCTTCCCGCCTTTGCGAGGCCTGTGTTTCCCGCTGTGTTGATCGATATCTTTCCGCTTGCGTTACAAAAAACAGATGCAGCGCCCTTAAGAATCGCACGTGTCCCGCGACTGGAACAGAACCCCATGAAAGACTCCAGATCTGTTCTCCCTTCATTAAGCCGGCCGAACTCTCCCGGGTGAGGGGTTATAAGAATTTTCATTGACCTTGATAGGACCGAGAGATCCTTTGAGATAGCGAAAAGGCCGTCGGCATCTACAACAAAACTCTTATCGGGGAAACTCCTCAACAACTGCAATACGAATTCGACACTGTCCTCTTTTCTTCCGATTCCTGGACCGACTACGACGCAATCTATTCTGTCCATCAATTTTGAGAGGTGTTTGATGTCGTTGGGTCCAAGAAAGTCGCCGTCGCTCACCAGAGCAATCGCTTCCGGCAGATTGTTTCGTATAACGCTCGCAGATCCTCCTGGGGTGTACGAGTAAACCATTCCGCATCCGGATCTGAAAGCGCCGAGAGCAGAGAGATACGGAGCTCCAGTGTAAACCTCACTTCCGCCTGTTACCAGGACAGAACCGTAGCTTCCCTTATAGCTGTTACGAGGTCTTTCAGGCAGAAGGGCGGAGATAACCTCTTCATCGATGACTTCGGAATTGGCCAGAGAATTCATTATTTTCTTGGAAAAGCCGGCGCTCTCGACCAGAATCTCGCCACAGAATTCACATCCAGGATAGAGAAAATGGCCAACTTTCGCAAGTCCGAAAGTGACGGTTTTGTCCGCCTTGAACGATGAGTCTGAAACACTGCCGTCAAACCCGGAGACTCCTGAAGGAATGTCCACGGCCAATCTATAAGCTTTAAGCCCATTGACAAATTCGAATAGCTTCGCGATGCTGCCCTCCAGACTTCCATGAAACCCCGTTCCAAAAACGGCATCGATTATTATGTCGGCCCTTTTGAGCAGATCCTCCACTGCGGAAGTTTCTTCCAGGTCCACAGCCGGCCCTCCAAGAGAACTATAAATTGCTGCATTCCTTTTGCAATCATCGCTTGCGGGAGTATAACACCGCACAACAGCAACATCAATTCCGTCGCCGAGAAGAAGCCTGGCCACTACGTACCCGTCGGCACCGTTGTTGCCGCCGCCACAGAGGACAACTGCCCGGCTTACTCTGTATCTTTGAATCTCTTCGAAAACGCTTCGGGCAGCCTCCTCCATTAGAAGAAGCGAAGGTACTC
>NZ_DIXC01000066.1 GCF_002435945.1 Mesotoga sp. UBA6090 | reverse complement strand
GAAGAAATATGACAAGTTCGCTACTCCGTATGAAAGACTGCTTAACTCTCCCTGGATTGACTGTACAAAAAAAGATGAGCTTCGCAAGGTTCACGAAGCCCTAGACTTATACAAACTAAAGAGTAATATAGCACATTCTCAGGAATTATTGGTTGACATACAAATACTAAAATCTAAGTCAAAGGGAGGTGTTCTTAATTCCCTTCAATTCGATTTCGAGTAGATTCTATTTTGATGCATTAACTCTCTCTTGAGTAGATTTAATTATGATGCATTACGGTTGCGACTTCTTTGGTACTGTGTTAGTATGTACCGAATCGCGACAAACGGAGGTTAATAATGGAAGAAAGAAAAGAACTAGAAATGCATGACTATGACGAATGCAACGATCCCAACTGCGAACACAATCACGAAGACGACGCTGAGTTCGACAGTTTCACAGTTACCGACGAAGACGGAACAGAGCATCACTTCAACGTCATCGCCGAATTTGAGAACGAAGGCAAACTCTACTGGGTTGTCGAAGAGTTTTTCGAAGACGCAGAGGATATCTCTGAAGAAGAAGACGAAGATTCTTCTGATGAAGACGAAGAGGAAGGCTACATCGTATTCAGAGTTGAGCATGGTGAGGATGAGAATCCTTTCCTTTATTCAGTCGAAGATGAGGAGTTTGAAGAGGTGAGTAAGGCCTGGAGCAAACTCGTTGAAGAGATTTTGGCAGAGGAAGATGTTGAAGAAGAATAGGGGACCTCGGGTCCCCTTTTTGTTATAATCCTCTATGGAGGTGTTGACATGATTCTTGCGCTCGGCGTCTTTCTTCCAGAAGTGAAACCTGTAATGGATAATATGCTTGTTCTCGAATCCGGGGAGATTTTGGGAAGGCATTACTGTAGAGGAGTAATAGGAAACAATGAAGTGATTGCCTGCGGCGGATTTGTGGGAAAAGTTGAGACCTCTATGATTACTCAGAAAATGATTGATCTTTTCAATCCAAGATTGTCGGTTCTCACCTCTGGTGCTGCTGCAATCGATGAATCGATAGAGATAGGTGACGTTGTAGTTGGAACAGAGTTTGAGGAGTACGACACGATCTTCCCTCTGAGTGAAGGAAAGATGGTAATGAAGGCACCCGATACTCTCCTGATGCGATTCCTCAGGGTATACTTCAAAGCCGGAAAGTTCGGCAAGATCCTTTCGGGCGACGGCGTGATAGCAAACTCCTCACTTAGAGACAGCATTCACTCTTCCTACGGAGGTATTGCTCTCGACATGGATTCTGCACCGTTTGCAAAAACAGTCTTTGAGAACAAAAAAAACTATCTTGTACTCAAAACGATTCTTGACAGGGCCGACGAGGCTTCCAAAAGAGACTTCGACAGAAACTTTGAGAGACTCGCTGGGAGATCCGCCGAGTTACTCGTCGAGACAATGAAGAATCACTACATAGACAGGGAGTGAGATCGGTGGATTGCATTTTCTGTAAAATAGCCAGTGGAGAAATCAAGAGCAGTTTTGTGGGTGAGAACGACTGGTTCGTCGCCTTTGACGACATAAATCCGGTAGCGCCTGCCCATGTTCTTGTAATTCCAAGGGAGCATGTAAAGAGTCTCGAAGAACTGACCGCTTTCGATGATGAAGTATTGAAGAGTCTATTCGACCTCGTTGACGAGATAGTCCGGTCAAAGGGTATAAAGGATAGCGGTTTCAGGCTTATCGTCAATCAAGGAAGCGATTCCGGACAGGAAGTAGAGCACCTTCACTTCCACATACTTGGAGGAAGAAAGCTGGGAAGGCTTGGATGAAAGAGAATTTCCAGCACTACTACACTGATCAGACCGGGCCACCGCAGATCATTAAAGCGGCCTCACTAATACTTAAGAACGGTAACTCTTACTCATTCAAGAGTCCCGAGGGCGTTTTCGCCTTCGGTAAGGTAGACCGAGCCTCCCTGCTGCTCATAGAGAATTGCCTTCTCGAGGGACGGGAGAGCCTGCTTGATCTCGGTTGCGGCTATGGGGCTGTCGGCATTACTCTGAAGCGAGAATATCCCGATCTAAGGCTTTTTATGAGTGATGTCAACACAAGAGCCGTTACTTTCTCAAAGATCAATGCCAGAGACCACAACGTTGAAGCAGATATCCGCAAAGGCGAGCTTTACTCTCCGTGGGAGGGTATGGTGTTCGATTCGATTCTTTCCAATCCACCAATTGCCGCCGGAAAGGCAGTATGGCAGAGACTGATCATAGAGGCTCCCAAAATGCTTACTGAGAACGGGACGCTTCAGATAGTCGCCTACCATAACAAAGGCGGATCAAGGCTAGAAGGAATAATGAAAGAGACTTTCGGAAATGCTATTACGACAACAAAGTCCGGTGGTATAAGGGTCTATGTCTCCAGAAAAGTCTGACACACTTCTTTCTCTGCTGAACATAAGTGTCAAAGCGGGCGGCGCTTCGATACTCGAGAACTTCTCTCTTGACGTCTCGAAAGGCGAGCGACTCGCTCTGTTGGGAAAAAACGGCTCTGGAAAGACAACTCTCCTGAACACCATATCCGGTCTTAAGAAGCCCTTCTCCGGGAGAGTCTCTCTCGAAGGTCAAATAGGAGTCGTTTTCCAGAATCCCGATTCGGCGCTTTTCGGCTCTACGGTGGAGGAGAATCTTGCTTTTCCTCTCCAGTCTTTATCGCTTTCCAGAAGTGAGATTATGGAGAGAATACAGCTCTTCATTTCGAGATTCGAGCTTACCGGCATCAGGGATAGAGATATTCTCACTCTTTCGGGAGGCCAACGCCAGCTTGTTTCTCTTGCTGCCGCTCTCATTTCGGAACCCGGTCTTCTTTTGCTGGATGAGCCTCTTTCTATGATCGATAGACACGATAGAGAAGTTATGCTTGCCACACTGTCAGAGATTGTGAGCCCGGAAACCTCAGTGATTTTCGCGACCAACAGATTCTCCGAAGTCCAAGACTTCGAGAGATTCGTTTTGATTGGCAGAGGGCGTAAGCTGTTTGATGGAAACTCTAAAGAACTCAGGGAATCACCTTCAGTATTCGTTGAAGCGGAAATGACAATTCCATTCGAGATTGCAGTATCATGCTGAAGGTTCGAGAAGTCTCATTCAGCTACAAAGGTCAAGGGAAGAATTCACGAATTACCGCACTGAAGGAAGTATCGTTTGACCTAGAGTCGGGATCTTTTGTAATACTTACGGGTAGAACGGGTTCGGGAAAGTCGACTCTTCTACAGCTTCTCTGCGGTCTGATAGAGCCCGAGAGCGGAAGTATTGACTGCGAATACGAGGAACTGACTTCCATTGCCTCAATGATCTTTCAGTATCCAGAGGAGTGTTTCTTCAATCCCACTGTCAGAGAAGAGATCGAATTCAGCCTGAAAATAACCGGAAGGAATGGGTACGGCAGGCTCGAAGAGATTCTCGAGATGATCGGTTTTGAACTGGATAGGTTTGGCTCGAGAACTCCCTTTTCCCTCTCGGGAGGAGAGCAGAGGCTTCTCGCGATCGCATCGATTGTCGCGCTCGACAGAGAAATAATCCTGTTCGACGAGCCGACTTCCGGACTGGACACAAGAGCGGTCGAGAGAGTCCGAAGAATTTTGTATTCAGAAAGGGAAGCCGGAAAGACCATCGTTGTGGCGACTCACTGGCCTGCCGAGTTCCTGGATTTGGCTACTCACGTGATGAATCTTGTCGAAGGAGAGATTGGTCACTTTGTTACAGTTTCCGAGTATGCGAACGGCAATCTTCACCGTGAGAAACTTGAAGAGAAGGAGAGATATCTGATAGACTACTACAAACGTTTCTCCCGATTCCCTGCAAGCGAGGAGGAACTGATCTCATTTGTCAGGAGAGAGAAGAGATGCTGAATATATCGGTCATTGTCAATACAGTTGCAGTCATATTAGGTTCGATGCTGGGCCTTCTGGGTGGAAAGTTCGTGAAAGAGCGCTACAGGAAGGTCTTCTTCAATGTAATAGGGCTCCTGACTATGGGTCTGGGTATAAGTATGTTTCTGGATACGAACAGCGTTCTCGTTGTTTTGGGCAGTCTTATCGTCGGCGGAGCAATCGGAGAGGCTCTCGATCTGGAGGAAAAGATAGGAAGACTGGCAGGAAACAAGAGTGACGACGCAAACTTCGTTAAAGGCTTCATCACTGCTTCCGTCCTCTTCGTTGCCGGCCCTATGACGGTTATCGGTTCTCTCAAGGCAGGACTCTCGGGCGAAAATGAGTTGATATACATAAAGTCATTAATGGATGGGATCTCGTCTGTAATGCTCTCGGCAGCGCTAGGCAAGGGTGTGCTTCTCTCTGCTGCGGCCGTTTATCTGGTACAGGGCGGACTTGTGTCTCTTGCCGGGGTTCTCTCCTTCCTTCAGCATCCTCTCTATCTAGGAGATTTCTCGGGCGTTGGAGGTCTAATGCTTCTTGGACTGGGAATCAGGCTGCTTGAGATAAAAGAAATCAGGGTCGGCAACTTCTTACCGGCCCTGATACTCTCACCAATACTTACCTGGGTCTCTATTCTTTTTACCTAAAGGCTTTAAGTTCAGCCGAGATATCGATCGCTGTCTTCTCCTTCGCAAGAACAACGCCTTTCTTCAAAACGGAATGAAGTTCATGATAAGTCGGCTTATCGTTCACGTATAGAATCCCCATCGGTATCTTATCGTCCCATTCGAGAGCGCTCTTGAAAGCATTTGCCTTGTCTGTCGGATCGTAACTACTGTCTGCTTCGCTCACATCATAGAGTTTTTCCTTGTAGTACTTAAAAGTGTTCACCTTATTGAAAGTGACGCAGGGTTGCATTATATCCACAACTGAAAAACCCTTATGGTTTATCGCCGCCGAGACGACCTTGTTGAAGTGTTCCTTATCGCCGATAAAGGTTCTTCCAACAAAGGAAGCATCCATCGCTATCGCTAGAGCAAGTGGATTCAAGGGTTCGTTGATTACGCCTTGAAGCTGAGCGCTTGTCTTCTGTCCCTTTCTTGTTGTTGGTGATCCCTGGCCCTTCGTCAATCCATAGATCTGATTATCGTGAATCAAGACGGTTACATCGAAATTTCTGCGAATACCGTGAATGAAATGGTTTCCACCCTCTCCGTACATGTCTCCGTCTCCCGACTCCGCAATTACAGTGAGTTCTGGGTTCACCGCCTTTATGGCAAAGGCGACGGGAAGGCTTCTTCCATGGAGCCCGTTGAAGAAGTTTACGTCGAGATAATGAGGCATCTTTGCGGCCTGTCCGATTCCGGTTACCATAACAAACCGGGACTTATCTACTCCCATCTCCTCCAATGTACTGGCGAGATTCATTCTGAGGGGAAAGTTTCCGCATCCTGGACACCACGCGGGGTCTACTTCTCTCAAGAAACTCATATTATCCCCTCCTCTTCTAGAGTCTTCTCTATCCAGTTCGCACTTACAGGGCGGCCATCGTATCGGCCGATGTGTTCGACATTCAGACCTGTCTTCGACCTCAACAAACTGGCAAACTGCCCTGTGAAGTTCCCTTCGACAGAAACAAGTCTCTTGCCTTCCAGCTCTTCCCTAATTGACGGGTCGATTGGAAAGGCTTCCGTGTAGTGCACGTAGCCAACATCATTTCTGCCGGTGGCAAATTCATCTATAGCGCCCCAGCTGTCTCCCCAACCGACAAGAATCAAAGGCGCATCGAGATTGAACTTGGCCGGTGCCGTCAGCTCGCCAACCAGTCCTTTCATCTTCTTCATTCTCTTCTGGACCATCATCTTCCTGATCTTGAGGTTCTCAGTAATATATCCCTCTTCGTCATGTTCATCGGAATCGACTCTCACGAGGGCCTTGCCCCCGGGGATCGCTCTCGGAGAGACACCATTTTCAGTGCTCTCGAATCTGCGGTACTCTTCGCCGCCCTCAACGACAAATCTCTTGAGGAATTCCTCGTTATGGATTGGAGCCTCTACCGTTGCCGAGGAGTCTGTCAACGACTCGGTAAGAAGAATTATCGCGGGAATCTGGTATTTATCTGCAATATAGAAGGCCTTCTCGGTCAGTTCGAAGGCGTCCTTCGGAGTTCTCGGAGCCACAACGTATTTTGGAAACTCACCATGACCGGCATTCACCACAAAGAGAAGGTCCTCCTGAGCAGTTCTTGTCGGGAGGCCCGTGGCCGGTGCGGGACGCTGAGCATCAACCATGACTAAAGGAGTCTCGGTCATCGCGGCAAGAGAAATACCTTCCTGCATCAAAGCGAATCCTCCGCCAGATGTCGTTACGAGTGACCGTACGCCGGCGAATGACCCGCCTATCACCATATTGACTGCGGCGATCTCGTCTTCCGCCTGCTCGACGACTATCCCATATCTCTCCGCTCTCGACGCGAAGAAGTTCATAACACCTGTTCCTGGAGTCATGGGATAAGCCGCAAGGAATCTGCACCCTGCCGCAATTGCTCCTAGACCTGTGCCTTCCGTACCGTTCAGAAGGTAGTAGTCCTGCTCATTGGTTTCAAAATCGGGAATGTTTATGGACAGTTCTAGATCGTAACCTCTTTCAAGTGCTTCAAGATTAGACTTTATTACTTCATCCTTTCCAGAGAAGACCTCTTCAATCAACTGTGAGGGGATTTCCATCTTTACTTTGAAGAGGGCAAGAATCGCACCGAGGGCAACTACATTCTGGGCTCTCGGTTCTCCCGCTTCCTTCGCTATCGTTTTGAACGGGAAATTCATAACATTCATCTCAAAGCCAGCATCTTCCGTAGTCACATGATCTGAATCCGAATCGAATATCAGTGTCGTATTGTGATGAAAATACTCCAGCTGTGAAAGAGTAGTGCTCTTGCTTAGCGAGACTATGAGATCAAACTCCTGTCGCATAGAGAACAAAGGAGTGTCGGAAACGCGAATCCTGTACATATACTCTCCACCTCTGATCCTGGAGTGGTAACTTTTGTCAGTGAAGATGCAGTAGCCATTTCGGAAGAGGCTGAGCGCAAGCATATCCCCTATCGTATTCAGTCCCTGACCGGCTTCACCGGAAAGGGCGATAACGTAATCTCTCAAGTTAACACCTCCGTTGAGGCAAAGAAAGGCGGGAGTGATTCTCCCGCCTTATTTCTCTAGTCGATTGGTTCGAAATCGTCTTTACTGGCTCCGCATAGTGGGCAGACCCAATCCTCTGGAACATCCTCAAAGGTGGTCCCGGGATCTACTCCATTTTCGGGATCGGCAATTTCAGGATCATAAATGTAACCGCAGATAGTGCATCTGTACTTCATCGCGCCACCCTCCTCAATCAGAACTCAACTCTCTTACTGCTTTCCCAGAGACCATGTATGTTGCAGTAAGAAGTAGCGATCAGTGAACCTGACTTCTCCAATTTCACGCTAAATGCAGCCTTTGGCTGGGTTGTTACAGGAGTGAACTCGACGTGACCAAGATGAATTAGAAACTGGCCGTCATCATACATTGCGTACAGATCGAACCACTTGATGTGATGCTCGATGGTATTTGGATGCGAAATCTCCTTGCCCACCATGATTTCTACGTTGAATGCTTCTCCCGGCTTAATCAAATCGGGAATGTCAATAACCGGTACATGTTTCTCACTTTTCCAGTCCGCACTTTTCACATACTCGCCTATCGCCATTTTATTCCCTCCTCTACATAAAGCAATACTGCAAAAAGCCAATCATTGCAGAAGTGCTCTGAACAACAGCTACAGAACTCGAAGCTATTATACCATATCACTAAGAACAGAAGTATATTTTGCGTTTTGAATCCTTATAAACCCCCATACAGGCTCAGCACCTTTGATTTGATCAGCTTATATGAGAATGTTATGGGCTTCCGCAAAGCACTTAAATTGAGATTCGACGAAGTGCTCTCAAGAGCAAAACATCGACGTGCAGCAGAACTGGCCTGCGTCATAAGACAAGCAACATCCGTGCTTTCTCCAACTTCCTACTGTACCTGCGATCACGTATCAATCAGTCTCACTTTGCTCTTGCGCTTCTTCACATAAGCAAAAGCCGCTCTTTCTAACCGATCTTCATAACCCGCTCCTAACAACCCGTTCTCTCTGTTCTACTCGGAGGACGCAGGACCGTTGACGGCCAAAGTAGTTCTTCAGCGCTCAGCGTTATCTTACAAGCGGTTCTCAGTTCAGATGACTGGATATCCTGATGCAAGGTTTTCAGAATCACCTATCACCGTCGTCCCTGGCTAGACCCGGAATCCGGTCTTGAAAAGCCCGAGGTAGCAGAAATGTGTGGCGGATTGGCAAGGGAAAAAAGCCTTCGTTCGAAAGAGAGAATCTGTTCTTGCTTCTTGGTAATGGTCAAGAACAAAGAGCGAGATGCCGGATCACGGCATGACGGAAAGTAAGGTTTTCACAATCCATAACAAGAGTGTCATCGACTACCGACTCTTCCCCTAGTTCCTGGCGGTAAGCGCCAGCCTCACTTCAGCCTACGCGTATAGGCCCGTTCAGCTCACTTCATCAAAAACCCTCTGCACTTTCTTCAGCCAGTCCTTGCCGCCCTTGAGCTTGAACCAATCTTCTCTGAACTCCTCTGCGAGAAGTTTCGCGTCGATCTTCTTCTGGGACCTGACGTCGCCATCATCGGCCCTGTCGAAGTCCTCTTCATCTGGTTCGTCGTTTTCGAGAAGATACTGAATGAAGTCAGGGAACTCCTGAAGAATACCGATTATGATTCCTTCAGCTGCGTCGACTTCTTTGTTAAAGTAATTCATGAGGGCCTTTACGATGAGCGCTTTCGGATCGCTTTCCTCGTCTATAGCTTCGAGCATTATTCTCAAGTTCTCGAAGTCCTTAGTCCTCCAGCAAACGATCATCTCACTGCTGAAAAGGTTGTCCATATCTTCAGGATTGACGTACGGATTGACAGTCTTTATTGCTCTTGAGGCCTCTTTGTAGTTCTTGTCGTCGATCAGCTTCTCGACATACTTCTCTATAAGGTCCAAATACTCTCTGTTAGAAGGACTCTCCTCCTTGCTCGTCAAGTAAGCCTCGTCCTCTAGATCAGCAATGTCATCGACAAAATCCACGGCCATTTCTCCCGAGAAAAGAAGGCGCTGCATGACTTGATCCATCCTTTTTGTGGGCAAAAACAGAAGGGTATTCACGAATTCGAAGTTAAAGATGTACCTGTCGCAATAGTTTTCGATCGCCTCGATTGCATCATCAAGATCGTTGCTTCTCATCACCGCGTTTATCAGCGTATACATAGGCACTCTCGAATACTCTACTTCCTCCGAGCCATCGGCTGAAACGAAACAAGGCTCCGTAATCTCTTCCAGCTCTTCGAAAACGTCTTCGAGATCGCCCAAATGATCGTACTCGCTCACCATTTCCTGATAGGCCACTTCAAGATCGTCAAGAAAGTCTCGCGCCAGTCCTAGAAGTAAGTCATAATCCGATTCATCGAGCTTGCCATCACGCTTTATCTCAGTTGAGAAGGAATCATCTTCCAATTCGTACTTTCTTGATAGCAGAAATCCGGCCGTCACCAGTCCGAAGGAATACTTGAAAGCCTTCATATACTCTATGAAACTCTCGACGTTTTCCTTCATCTCCTTCTTTTCTATAAGCGCGCTTGCGATAGCCAATAGCGCTGCGTCTGCAAACTCTGCGTTGAGCATCTCCAGAAGAGACTTCAATCTATCGAAAAGCTTTGGAAAATCATATTGCAGGACTATCTGGTAAAGAAAGCCGTTTATTGTCAACTCGTCCGCACCGTTCAAAACAAAGGCTAGAATCGAATCTTCAAGCGAATCAAAGACTCGAAAGACTATTTCTCTGGCCCTCTCCCTCTCTTCGGCAATATCGCTCCTGGTCATGGCAACAGGTGCATACATCAAGTTGACAACTGAGTATTGAGTAATACTCTTAATCAGCTCCACGATTTCTTCCGTACTCACATTCTTGTTCATGATCAGAGAAAACATCGGCAGCTGTGAACTAGTGTCGCTTTCAGCCTTTGGAACCTGAAAACCCACGATCGATGCAACAGCATCGCTCATCGCATAAGAGGCTTCAACCGTAACCATAATCTTCTTCAGCTTCTCAGCAGCTTCACCATTAAGCCCCTGCTTGTGAACATTCTTGGAGAGAAAAGAGGCCAGTTCATTTCCCCAGAGGATCAGAGGGATATAGTAGCTGTCCTTGCTGTAATACCAGAAGAGACTAAGGTTCTCCCTAAGACTTGACTTCGACCTCGCTCTATCCTTATCCTCGAAGAGAGGAAAGAATCTCTTATTGTAGTCTCCAGGCCCTCCATAAAACTTGTCGACACTCGGCAGCGACTCGTCTGCACTCTTCAAAACCGAAAGAAGATTATCCTCGAGAATCCTCGCTATCTCCTCTTTACTTTCAAGAGAAAGAGAATCATCGTGGAGCATCATCCCCGCAAGATAACCCCTGAAGAAGCCGTCATCCAGAATCTCTTCAACAGACTCTTCAAGCGTAAACCCGCTCTTCAAAGCCTCTGCCAACTTGACGGCCTTATTCCTGTCTATAAAGGCGTCTAGCTCGCCGAGCGGTTCGAATACGGTGTAAGAATTCCAGTTCATCTCAAGCGCCTCGGCCAGAAGCGTAAGCTTCACAGTCTCTCTATCCATACATCACCTCACCACCAGTAATGAAACGATCTTATCACTAATCTGAACCGATAATGCCTTGATCGTTCAAAAACATGCACTCATTCAACGATGAAATAGAGATAAGACGAGAAGGATTATTTCGAGAGGTTTGCTGAGCTCACGAGAAGGCAAATGAAGATCCGCTGTACGCTGGACGCTGATCGCTGTGAAAAACCGGCCTTCGTTGCCTGTCCAAAAAGGGAATTTGTTCTTACTTCCAGAGCGAGGATCTGTTCTTCGTTCCTAGCTCCGCTGAACGCTGAGAAGACCCGTCCTTCGTTGTCCGTCCCAGATCACGGACCCGTCCTTCGTCAAGACCAAAGCCCAGATCCTGACCAGGAGCATTGTCAGATGACGTGAAGGGTCTGTCATCCCGTATTGTTCCTGTACGGGATCGCATCTCGTCCGTCTAGTCCTCTCATCATCTCGTGGTCCTTAACGAAGAACCTGGACGCGTAGCGTCGGAACAAAGAATTGCTCTTTCCAAGAACAGTTCCTAAGGCTCTTGCCAGACCCTAGACCCCACAACCCTAGACCCGGCTCATACGCTCTCTTCTCGGAGGACGGTGGACCCATAACGGTTGACCTGAGAGGCTTGCTGCGAAGCAGCCTCGCTTCCGCTTCGGATCTTTCGAAGGACGGGTCCACGGTCTTGGACGAAGGACCAAGGACGTTTCTTTACGGCGACCAGCGTTTCTTATCCAAGCGGCTCTTTCCCCGCGAAGCGGGCCTTGCGTCCCGCCGCAGGCGGCATTGCGTCTAATGTTTTATATAAGCATCACTTCCCGCCGCAGGAAGGATATTTTCGATTTCCTCTGATAGAATAGGTTTAAAGTCTGCTGGGGGGGTTCGCTTGAAAAGACATGAAATAGTCAAAGAGTACATTACGGAAGCCTCGGTGGAAGCCATAATGTTGACAAGGAACTCTAATATTCAGTGGTTTTTCGAAGGTGAGGTGGATCCCAGGATAGACACTTCATCTGAGTTCGGTGGTTTTTGGCTCTTAATTACGCACTCGATGGTCATCGCTTTATGCCCAGACTACGACAGTGAAAGAGTTAAAGACGAAGTCCTTCCACGTGATGTTGAGATTCTCTCCTTTAGTGGACTACTCAGTATGATTGATTCGGCCAGTCGGTTGTGCAGCAAATTCAAAAAGATTGCAGTTGACAGCGATGTGTCATTTTCTTGTTCCAACTATGTTCCACTTGACGAGAGCTTTTATGAAAAAACCCAGCTGCTCACTGACAGAGAAATCCTGCGTCTCAGGGTCTTGGGTAAACTCTCCGAGAACATACTCTGTGAGTTTGCTCCAGAGCTTCAACCTGGAATGACCGAGATTGAGATCGAGAAGGTTCTTAGAGCAATCTTCATTGAGTCGGGTCTGGAAATCCCGACTCTCTGCGTGTCTTCCGACGAGAGGATCTCAAAGTCTCCATACCCGGTCTCGACTGCTAAGAAAGTCAGCAAGTACCTTATGCTCAGAGCGACAATCAAGAAGCAAGGACTGACGGTCTCTTTCAGCAGATACTTCCACTTTGGTGCTGTGCCACACGAAATTGAGGAGAAGCATGAGAGAGCATCGGGTATCGCCGCGAAAGCAGCCATAGCGATCATGAGAGCAAAGAGCATGGGCGAAGTATACGAAGAGATTAGAAACGCATATATTGCTCTTAATGCGGTAGATGAGATAACACGCTTCAGCCCTGGGGGAAGTATCGGGTATACTCAGAACAAGTTTCTCTTTTCGCCCGACTCACAAATAGCGATGAAGTCACCAGCCAGTTATGCCATAGGTCCCCGCATAGGCGGATTGTTCAGTGAAGACACCGTACTTCTTAATCCTGACGGTACGGCCGAGTTTGTAACACTCGGAGAAGACTTCCCGAAGGTTAAAGTCAGGCTCGAAAGCTTCCGGGTTCACAGACCGTGGATAATGATCATTTAACTCACCTCATGAGACAACTATCCCAAATTCCCTCTGTGTTTGATTGCTCGCCAAAGGGTCATTGTGAACTGGAAGAACCGCTGATCGCTGTGAAAAACCGTCCTTCGTTGTCCGTCCAAGATCATGGACCCGTCCTTCGTCAAGACCAAAGCCCAGATCCTGACCAGGAGCATTGTCAGATGACGTGAAGGGTCTGTCATCCCGTAGTGTTCCTGTACGGGATCGCATCTCGTCCGTCTAGTCCTCTCATCATCTCGTGGTCCTTAACGAAGAACCTGGACGCGCAGTGTCGGAACGAAGAATTGCTCTTTCGAAGAACAGTTCCTAAGGCTCTTGCCAGACCCTAGACCCCACAACCCTAGACCCGGCTCATACGCTTTCTTCTCGGAGGACGGTGGACCCATGACGGTTGACTTTATTCTTAATGTCCTTGCTCTTCCAAGCGATCAGCGTACAGCGAAGAGCGGATCTTGGCGCCAAAGCCCAGATCCTGACCAGGAGCATTGCCAGGATGACGTGAAGGGTCTGTCATCCCGTTGAGCCTGCCCCAAAGTGCTCCTGTTTGGGGGTTCTGCACGGGATCTCATCTCTTCAGTCTCTCCTTCTCTCTTATTCTCTCGCGCTCCTTAACCAAGAACGAATAACCTGGACGCATAGCGTCGGAACGAAGAACCGTTCTTTTCGGAGGACGGTGGACCCATGACGGTTGACCTGAGAGGCTTCCTGCGCAGCATCATCACTTCTGCTCTTGCCATCCCTAGGTCCAACACCCGAGTCGCACTTTGGCGAGTCCACAAAGATCGGGAGTCCTGTTTTTCATCATAGACAGTTCCAGCTATTTGCTGTACAATATATTTCGTATACGAACTATTCGTAGTCTAAGTATTCGGGTGCGAACGTTCTAATATTGAGAGATGAAGGTGGTTATGTTGGAAGAAAGCTCCAAATTAGAAGAGATGCTGACAGCGATCAAGAAGGTAATGTCGCTTATGAAGCAGAATTTTGAAAAGGATTTCAAGAAGATGCACGTAACACAATCACAGATCCTTGTTATGAGAGTACTGAACCAATGTGGCGATATGAAGGTAAGCGATATAAGCAGTGAGCTCGATCTTTCAAATAGCACGGTGTCGGGGATAATCGACAGGCTCGTCGAAAAGAAGATCGTGCAGAGAAAGAGAAGCGACGAAGACAGGCGAATCGTGATGATAAGTCTTGCGGATGAGTATCGCCAGCCTGTGAAGAAAGATCTCAATGCCTTTGCGCAAAAGATGAGAAAAGCCTTGTCAACGATAACAGATGAAGACCTTGATTCCATCATTCGAGGGCTCGAGAAGCTGGAGAAGATACTTAAAGAATTGCAAGAAGCCAGAGAGAGAGAGGACGAAGCTGATGCTCAAACTGATTAGGTACCTCAAACCCTACACTGTCTTCATCATTATCGCGGTGGCGCTGCTCTTCGTTCAGGCCATGGCGGAACTGGCCCTTCCAGACTACATGTCGAATATCGTAAACGTCGGAATCCAGCAGGGCGGTATCGAAGACGCAATTCCGGAGGCCATTAGCAAAGAGGTTTTCGATAACGTCTCGCTGTTCATGAGTGGAGAAGATAGGCAAGAAGTTCTGAGCTACTACGATCTCATAACCAAGGATGCCCCCACTTACGAAGAAAACCTCGAAAAGTATCCCGCACTTGAGAGCAAAGATGTCTACGTCCTAAAATCTGGAGAGATTGAAGACCGGCAGGCCCTCAGTCTGATCTTCGGAAAGGCCCTCATGGCCTATTCCGGAGTCAAGAACGGCATGACCGGGTCAAACGGGAGCTTTTCGCCCCCCGAGGGTTTCAACATCCCCGAAGGGGCAAATGTCTTCCTGCTGATGCGTCTCATGCCGGAAGCCCAGAGGCTCGAAATGCTCAGTCAAGTCGACAGTATGGTCGAAGTCATGGGTGAAAACATCGTCAGCCAGTCGGGAGCCCTCGTTGTGAAGGAAATCTACGAAGAGCTTGGCATGGACACCGATAAGCTTCAGAACGGCTACGTGCTCCGGACCGGTCTTTTAATGCTCCTCGTGACTCTACTGAGCGCGTTGAGTACCATCATGGTCGCATTCATCGCCTCAAAGATTGCTGCGGCCTCGGCCAGAAGGATGAGAAGAGACGTTTTCGAAAAGGTCGAAAACTTCTCGAACTCTGAATTTGCCAGGTTCTCGACGGCTTCGCTCATCACTAGAACAACAAATGATATAACCCAGATACAGCTCGTAATTGTTCTGATAATAAGAATGGTATTCTATGCGCCAATCATAGGCGTCGGAGGAATCATTAGGGCGCTTGAGAAGAGTACTTCCATGTCCTGGATCATCGCCCTTGCCGTCATCATAATGCTCGGCCTGGTGGGGATCGTCTTCGCAATAACCCTGCCGAAATTCAAGAAGATGCAGAAGCTTATCGACAGGCTGAACCTCGTTACAAGAGAACACCTCTCCGGCCTCATGGTCGTCAGGGCATTCAACACCCAGAAGTTTGAAGAAGAGAGATTCGACTCGGCAAACAAAGACTTTACGAGAACGAACCTCTTCGTAAACCGGGTGATGGTTGTGATGATGCCGGCGATGATGTTTGTAATGAACGGAACCATGCTCCTCATCGTCTGGGTGGGTGCACACCAGATAGAGGCCTCAACCATGCAGGTCGGAGATATGATGGCCTACATCCAGTACGCCATGTTGATCATCTTCGCCTTTCTCATGTTGACAATGACGTTCATCATGCTACCAAGGGCCGCTGTTTCGGGAGCCAGAGTCTCCGAGATCCTGGAAGTCGACCCCCAGATAAAAGACCCCAAAAATCCGAAAAAATTCGGCAATGATTTCAAAGGGACTGTCGAATTCAGGAACGTCTGCTATCGCTTCCCCGGTGCCGAGGAAAACATCCTGAACGACATTAGCTTCACGGCCCTCCCGGGACAGACGACGGCGATCATAGGCTCGACCGGCTCGGGGAAATCGACGCTGCTGAACATGATACCGAGGTTCTACGATGTCTGTGGCGGCCAGGTCCTGGTTGACGGAATAGACATACGGAAAGTAAGGCAGCACGAGCTGAGAGACAAGATAGGCTACATCCCCCAGAATGGCGTCCTCTTTAGCGGAACCATAGAATCGAACCTCAAATACGCCAATGAGAATGCCTCAGAGGAAGAAATCGAAAGGGCTGCCGAGATCGCCCAGGCCCTCGAATTCATAACCGCGAAGGAAGAAGGGTATAATTCGCCCATTTCCCAGGGTGGAACAAACGTATCGGGAGGGCAGAAGCAAAGGCTTTCCATAGCCAGGGCACTTCTGAAAAGGCCCAAGATACTCCTCTTCGACGACAGCTTCTCAGCCCTGGACTTCAAGACAGACGCGGCGCTGAGAAGAAGACTGAAACAGGAAACGGGGGATAGCACGATGATAATAGTTGGCCAGAGAATTGCGACAATAAAGAACGCCGATCAGATACTTGTTCTGGACGAGGGCAACCTTGTTGGAATCGGCAAGCACCGCGAACTGATGAAAAGCTGCCAGATATACAGAGAAATCGCACAATCACAGCTTTCAGAGGCGGAATTAGCATGAGCGGAGAAAACAGAGAAAAGGGAAGAGGCCGTCAAGGTCGCGGCGGTGGAATGGGCCCCGGCATGATGCGCGCGGGAGAGAAGGCCAAAGACTTCAGAGGAACACTGAAGAAACTCGTTCAATACCTTAGGAAGTATCAGGTCCTGATAATCATAGTGCTCTGTTTTGCCGCGGCCGGTGCAGTCTTCTCCATCTTAGGGCCGAAGATACTCGGGACGGTGACAACTGAAGTATTCGAGGGAATAATGGCCAAAATCACCGGGACCGGCGAAGGAATAAACTTCGACTCGATCGCCAGAACAATGTTTATTCTACTCGGACTGTACGTGCTCAGCGCCCTGTTCATGTACATCCAGGGATGGATAATGTCTGGCATATCGGCGAAGGTCACATACAAATTCAGAGAGGAAATTTCCCAGAAGATAAACAGACTTCCCCTGAAATACTTTGACAGGACCTCCCAGGGAGATATCCTGTCAAGAGTGACCAACGACGTCGACACCATAAGCAGAACGCTAAACCAGAGTCTGAGCCAGATCATAACGTCCGTCACGACCGTTATCGGCGTCACCATAATGATGTTCTCGATAAGCTGGCAGCTCACGCTGATAGCCTTGCTCATACTACCTATCTCCTTGGGGCTCATTACCTTTGTGGTTAGGATGTCCCAGAGATACTTCAAGAAGCAGCAAGAGTATCTCGGGAAGGTAAACGGCCACATAGAGGAGATGTACGGAGGCCATGTCGTCGTAAAGGCCTTCAACGGAGAGGCGAAAAGCATAGAAGCCTTCGACAAACTCAACGGCGAATTGTACGACTCAGCCTGGAAATCACAGTTTCTCTCCGGCATGATGATGCCCATCATGACCTTCGTCGGCAACCTGGGATACGTCCTCATAACAATAATGGGCGGCTGGTTTGCCGTAAGAAAAATGATCACAGTTGGCGACATCCAGGCCTTCATACAGTATGTGAGGTTGTTCAATCAGCCTATCGCACAGATAGCCAACATCATGAATATATTCCAGCAGACGGCCGCGGCTGCGGAGAGGGTCTTCGAATTCCTCGAAGAGGAAGAGGAGATTACCGAGACCACGACCCCTGTCAAAGGAGTCGAGCATCACGGCCACGTCGAGTTCAGAAATGTCAGATTCGGCTACGACCCGGACAAGATAATCATAAAAGACTTCTCCTGCGAAGTAGACAGGGGCCACAACATAGCCATCGTCGGGCCTACGGGAGCTGGAAAGACGACCATCGTCAAACTCCTGATGCGCTTCTACGATGTCAACTCCGGAGAAATACTGCTGGACGGACATAACATAAAAGAATACACCCGGTACGAGCTGAGAGAAAACTTCGGAATGGTGCTCCAGGATACATGGCTTTACAACGCCAGCATCTGGGACAACATAAAATACGGAAGGCTTAATGCTACCGATGAAGAAGTACTGGCAGCGGCCAAAGCAGCTCACGTCGACTCCTTCGTCCACACCCTTCCTGACGGCTATAACCTCGTTCTGAACGAAGAGCAGTCGAACATCTCGCAGGGCCAGAAGCAGCTCATAACTATAGCCCGGGCAATCCTTGCTGACCCGAAGGTCCTCATACTCGACGAAGCAACCAGTTCAGTCGACACACGAACGGAAGCCCTTATCCAGTGGGCAATGAAAAACCTGATGAAAAACAGGACCAGTTTCATCATAGCCCACAGACTTTCAACGATAAGAGATGCCGATCTCATACTCGTTATGAACGAAGGCGACATCGTCGAACAGGGAAAGCACGAAGAACTCCTCGCACGCCGCGGCTTCTACGCGGATCTTTACACCAGCCAGTTCGAAAGCGACTTCGTAGAAGCTGTATAAGAAAGAGGAAAATAAGTCTCAACATTAAATCAACTCGGCGGGCTCTCAGCCCGCCTTTTTTCAATTTCTTCCATGCTGCGCATTTCTGAACAATCAACACCGTCATAACGAAGTGCCCCTATACGGGATCTCGCATCTAGGAGCCGCTGCGCGCTGAGAAGAGCCGTCCTTCGTTGTCCGTACCAGATCACGGACCCGTCCTTCGTCAAGACCAAAGCCGAGATCCTGACCTGGAGCATTGTCAGTGACGTGAAGGGGTTGGCATCCCGTTGAGCCTTCCCCTAAATCCACTTGCTTTGTAATTCCGTAGTGTTCCTGTACGGGATCTCATTCTTCTGTCTCTCGCTCTCTCCTCATCTCGTGGTCCTAAACGAAGAACCTGGAAACGAAGTGTCGGAACGAAGAAACGTTCTTCCCAGAGGACGGTGAACAGCCAACGGACAACCTTGTCTAATTTGACTGGCCAGGCGGAGCCTGACTGGCCTGCGTTAGCAGACCGATTACTTTTTGCCTTCTGCTTTGCCCCTGTGAGAGGCCTTCCCCGTCTTCGGGCGAACAGCCGTTCGCCCCTACAGAATCACCTAAGATTGTCATCCCGTAGCGCTCCTGCACGGGATCTCTTGCTTCTCGTCCTTCTCGCGCTCCCTCATCTTCTCACACTCCTCTCTCTCTCTCTTTTCGGCGAACGGTGGACCGTTGACGGTGGACCTGAGAGGCTTCTTGCGCAGCAGCATCACTTCTGCTCTTGCGAGACCCTAGACCCCACAACCCCATTCCCGGGCTCTTAACCAAGAACCTGGACGCGCAGCGTCGAACGATGAACCGCTCTTTACAACAATAGTTCCCAACGCTCTTGCGAGACCCTAGACCCAACACCCGAGACCCGGTTCTTACCAAGAACAGCTCTTCTGCAATTTGCCGAGCCTACAAGTCCAAGGTGCTATAATATTCGTGAGGTGTTGACGATGGATTACAAAGACTTCATTCATTCAGATTCAAGAATAATGCTTGGCAAACCAGTAATCAAGGGAACAAGGATAACTGTCGAGCATATACTTTCAGAACTTACGGCCGGAATGGAGATTTCCGAAATCGTTGAAGCGCATCCTTCATTAGACAAAGATAAGGTCAGGGCAGCAATCGCTTATGCTCTTGATGTATTACGCAACGAGGACGTGTACTCTCTTGCCGAAAAGAAGTGATACAGCAATCGGATACATCTCTAACACCTCTGTGGAACACCCTCTCTTCACCATTAAGAACAACTAATCTGCCAAATGCGAAACGCTCCAAGATTCTCTTCGAGCGCCATTACCTGATGTTATGCGGAAAAACCATCCATCGTCCTGTTCTAAATTTGCTCGCTATAAGATTACCTGTTTTAATTCTCTTCTTCACAGCGGTTTCAGAGATTCCCAGTTGTTCTGCTACCTGCCTGACGTCTAGTAGTTTAGAACTGTCGCTTGAGATAATAATGCATCTATTCATGGCATCTAAGAGGGCTGAATATATAAGCTCTTCGAGCGCTGAAAAGTCACCGGCTTCGATTAGTGCTATCCTTTGGTCAAAGGACTCGTCCGCATTCGAATTGAACATCTTCTCTATCCCTGAATCAGCCATCTCCAGAGCTTCATAGTATTCCATTCTATCTTGCTCCTTCAACCCCTTAATCGAGATATTGCAGTAACCGTTCACGATCAGTATGAAATTCACTAGAAGTCTGCCAACCCTCCCATTTCCATCACAGAAAGGATGGATAGCCTCGAACAAAGTATGAATTCTGGCTATGGCACCATAGATCGGGAATTTCTCGAAAGCATAATCTATATACTGGACAAACATATCCATCCAAACTCTCGGGTCAAAAGGAGGGGTTATTCTTGCATTCAGGATGTCAACACCGCTAGTACGGAATTCTCCTGTAGGATAAGGCGACTTCACGTTTCTAAACATCTGGCTATGGAGTGTTCTGATTACGTGAATGTAATGAGGCTTCAGGTAATCATTTCTATATTGTAGAGCTAGATCGTAGACAAACTGAGCTGCCCTGAAGTAGTTTATGATTTCACTCTGCACGCTGCTTGAAGCAGCATTTCTTTCTATAACCGCATCAAGGTCTTCTTCAGAACTGAATATGCCTTCTATCGCGAGAGAATGCCTCGTCTCCTCTCCGAGCATATAGAGCCACTCTTTGTTTGAAATGTCGATCTGTTTCAAATCCAGAAGTTTCTTTCTTTCCTCAAGGTATTTGATCCTCATATGGCCTCCCCAGGTTGCGGGCAAATTAGCTACAAACGCTATAACAACCTATTATACAACAACCACCTCAGGTTGCGTTATGTTGAAAAAGGCACACTCGCAACCATATTAAACAATATGTCTTATTTACGTAACTATGTGTCACTATAAGTGCGAACAGGCTCCTCTGAGACATCAAACAAACATTTCGACAGCGGTTGTTGAAAAATGAAGCTTGATCCTGTTCTGACCAACACGACTAAAGGACGAAAATAGAAACTGACAGGATCCATAAGAACCGCTGTACGCTGAAAGTGCCGCTTGCTAGGAAACGCTGGTCGCTGATCGCTGTGAAAATTACTTTAATGTTAAAAATGGAGTCACCAAAGAGAGGCGGACAGGCAAGGACGTCGACAAAGCAAAACATAAACATCAGAGTATCAAAAGCTCTGTTCTAGCAGGAAAAGCGTGAATTCATGCGAAAATTGATATAATTACTTTGCTTAGACTAAGCACCCCCGGAAGAAGAAAGGAGGGCTTACCGTGAGGGTCGTTCTTGAGAATATTGGACCGATAAAAAAAGCAGACGTTTCGACAGGTGATTTGACCATTCTCGTCGGACCGCAAGCGACGGGGAAGAGCATCTTTCTTCAGTTGTTCAAGTTCTGCGTTGATCACGCCAATATAGTCAAAGAATTGAAGAAGTTCGGCTTTGATTGGAAGAATGAGCTCGAGAGTTTTTTGCCAGTCTATTTTGGCGAAGGAATGCAGGCGATATGGAATTCGCAGAGCCGCATTGAACTTAACGGGAGGAACTTCCAGATCGAAACTCACTTTAAGAAATCAGGTGGAGCTGACAGTGAGGCGAAAGTATTCTATATACCCGCTCAACGAGTCCTGATTATCTCCGCAGGATGGCCCCTTCCTTTCACCTCTTTCGATCCTACGTACCCTTTCGTTGTTAAGGACTTCAGCGAGAAGATCAGGCGCATAATGGATTCCGGCCTTGGGAGCGGCGGTACCCCGATATTTCCAAGAGGTGGATACTTCAAGAAAGAGATAAGAGACGCACTCCAGAAATCCATAATGAGAGAAGGAATATTGAAACTAGACATCGGCCTCAGGAAAAGAATCATGCTGGAGGTTGCAGGAGTATCAATGCCTATCATGACCTGGTCCGCAGGCCAAAGAGAATTTGCTCCCTTATTACTTGGATTGTTCTGGCTGCTGCCCCCGGCAAAAGTCTCGAAGAAACAAGGTGTGAACTGGGTCATTGTAGAAGAGCCGGAAGCGGGTCTTCATCCGCTTGCAATCAGGGATGTCTTTCTCACAATAGTCGAACTGTTGAGCAGGGATTACAAAGTCTTGCTCTCAACCCATTCTTCGGGAATAATCGAACTCGTTTGGGCGATAAACGAGATTGTGTCACATCCTGAAGCAAGTAGAGACAAAAAGTGGAAGCTTCTCCTCGACCTTTTCGAACTGAAAACTACGACAAATACAAACAAACTAATAAAGGATCTTGAGAACAAGAAACTCGTTGTCAACTATTTCAAACCAACCGAAACCGGTGTGGTGACTGAAGATATTTCTTCACTTGATCCCGGGAGCGACAAGAAGTCAGTTTCAGAATGGGGTGGTCTCGTAGAATTCACTTCCAAGACAAACGAAATCGTAGCACAGCTTTGGAGGTAGAAAATGGATAAAATGCACCCCATAATGAATTCATCTCTTGGCCCGTGTATAAAGAACGGACTTCAAGCAGTTGGAAAACCCGACAGAGTAAGTCTCAAGAACACGAGAACTAAAGCAAAGAGCGTTGATATAGATAGATGCCTTCAAGAGGATTATCCCAATGAGAATAGATGGGACTACGCGGTCTTCATCGAGATTGATGATATTCTGAAAACAGCATTCATAGAGATTCATCCGGCCAACGAATCCGAGGTCGATGAAGTGATCAAAAAGGCCCTATGGATGAAGCGATGGATTAGGGATAATCAGATAAGAGTCATCACTAAGAACCGGAAGTTCTTCTGGGTTTCATCTGGCAAGGTAAGCATCAGCAAAAACTCGCAGAAAATTTGTCTTCTCGGTAAGCATGGAATCCAAGGCCCACAAGAACATTTGGTTGTTGACAAAATCATGAGAGACTGAAACATTGTTGAGATTGACTTATTCGTCCTCAAAGGCAATACTTAAGGAAAATGGGTTAGTTAACATCTCCTCATTTGGTCATCCCATGGTGATTTTACACGGGATCTCGCATCTAAGATCCGCTGTCCGCTGAGAAGACCCGTCCTTCGTTAATATCAATCGATATAGAATATTCCGAGAGGTTCGCTGCGCTCACGAGAAGGCAAGTAATTTGCAGGCCGCTCTGCCTCAGCAGACCAGCTTTCAATGGCTTCCTATCGCAGGCGGCACAGTGTCTCTCTGATTTCACTTCTCTTGATCGCTGTTATCGGGGGTCGTTTTAGACCTGACTAATGAATACATACCCAGGTCTTCTTTGGAACAGTCAAGATGCCTGCGGATGAAGAGCCCGCAGTTGCTTCCAATCTTATTCTCTTCCGGCTCACCTACACTCACTATAACGTCAAAACCTCTTTCATGCAGCCTCTCGACTAAGCTCGCATGGGCTGTTAAGGTGCCATTATCCTCGACGGCCGATTTCATTTCCTTCTCTAGTGAACGGTAAGTCGGGTTAACCGGTGTGATTTTGATCAGAAACTTGCCAGGGTCAAAAAACTGCGATAGTACATTGTGATCGACTATCGATTCCGTCGATAGGGCGAAATTCAGAGTGATCTTTCTATCGCCCTTGCCGCAGAATGTTGAGCCATAATCAGCTATTTGCTCCAGGCCCCACTTTTTGACAGGAATCAGATTGTCTCTCTGAGCTTTGTCAGTAGAATGTATAGAGAACTGAAGCTGGAATCGCCCCCTGTAAAGCCTTTCCTTAATATCATATAGTTTCTCAAAGAAACCCTTAGAACCGGCTGGCGCTATAGAGCTTATTGAAGGCAGAAGCCCAGGAGCATTGTACTGTTGCGGAAGCATCTTCAAAGCTTCCAGAACATAAGGATTGAGCGAAGGCTCGCCTATTCTCGCAAACTGGACTTTGAACTTCCTTACCGCTATACTTGCGCCGTATCTCCGGCTCACCATATAATCTATCTGTTCAATTATCTCCTCGCATGTAAGGTTTCTTCTGTATGACCCTCCTGCATCACAGAAAGCGCAACTAACAGGGCATCCATCCATAGTCGAGACAATGAGAACCCACTTGTCTTCTCGAGGAAGTGGGGGCTGAAGAGATTCGACAAACTCGACCCATGAACCTTTTGAAGTCTCTCCTATGTGGACGATAGCCAGCTCTTCTTTTCCGAAACTTTGAATTATCTTCAAGATTGATCACCTCTGAGACGCTATTCTCATAGCGCTTCTAATCCCTTCGCCGATTGCTATGGAAGCCTGTCTGTAAATATCACCTCGAGCATCGCCAACTACCTCGAAATTGTCTGAATCAATTCTGGGAAGCGAGGCTACCCTCCCCACACAGATAAGCAGAGCTTCCACAGAGTAGACGCCCGTTGAGGTGGTAATCATCAGGCGCGAATCTTCTGATTCGACATGCTGTATAGGCTCTGAAAGGTGCAACTCGACGCCAAGCTTTTCTGCTGTTTCTCTAAGCGGTCTTATAGCTCTAACCTTATCGCCTCTAGCGAAAAGCAGCGTCCTTCTTCCAGCAAGCCTTGATCTAATTGCACCGTCATAAGCCATGTCTCCTGCGCCATAGATTGCGGTCGCTCCTCTTCCGTCAGGAATGTCTCTGTATTCGTAAACGACTCTCGAATCCATCTCTAGAGAAGCAAGTCTTTTAGGCATCGTTCCGGTTGCCACAACTGCATAATCGACTACGTAATGTGCTCTTTTCGTGACGATAGTTCTGTCGAGAATGTCCGTTACTTCTTCACTGATAATGCCGATCGAATTTCTTCCAAGACGTTCTTTAAGCCTTCGACAGAGATCCTCTCCTGAAGCAGGTTCAAGCGGCGGGAAGTTCTCAACGCGCCAGGCGTTATTCAGAAGACCGCCAACACTCCTCCGCTCGAAAAGCATAACCTCGATTCCGTATCGCTTCAACATTATTGATGCGGCGACGCCTGCTGGCCCTGCTCCGATAACCGCGACCAATTTGATCATGAGCGATATCCTTCAAGCAATCCAATAACCTCGGCCGTTGTAGATATCGTCGAAAAACCATTGGCAAGACTCTTGAGAGAGCAAACGTGTCTGTCTGTGCTTTTGTCGAAGAGCGCATCCTCAACCATCATTGTCGAGTAACCCTTCGTGAAGGCCGACCTGGCTGTAGTCTCACAACATAGGTGTGTCCTCGCACCGCAGATCACGAGCTGATTAACACCCATGCTCTTCAGAAAGCTATCGAGAGCTGTCTCGTTGAAGGCATCGTAAGTATCCTTGTAGAAGATCGGCAGATTACTGAACTGTGGAACCGTCCAACTATCTCCAACAGTGTTTCCCCACCATTGCTGCATCATTTTCGAGCCGCCTTTATGAACCGTCAAAGCAACCGGAAGTCCAGAACCTCTGAAGCCTTCGATGAGTCTGCTCGTATTTGCAAGCACATCTCCGATTCCCTCCAAATAAGCTATCGATCCTCTATCTGTGAAGTAGTTCTGAAGATCAACCACAAGTAGAATCGGAGAAGACAACTCTGGCTTGTGCTTCTGCCTCTCGCGCCGAAAAGTTTTTTCAAACAGACTCTCTGAAAGCATTCATTTCCTCCACGGATAGTCCGAATCAAACAATTCTATCACTCTCGGGTCCTGGCAGAAATAGCATGAAAAGATTCTCAAAATAAGTGGAAATCCAGAACTCCCACACCATTTTGCATCTTCCGATCTCTGGCCTAATACACCTGCAAATTCGCAATCAGATAGAATCCATCTCTTTGCGGGATGACCGCAGCGGATACAAACAAGAGCAAGCACTTCTTCCCGATTGCGAAAATGGGTGTCCCATTTTCGTCAAGGATTTAGATTCTGACCAGAGGATTGTCAGAATGACATGACACAGTGGAATCACATGAAATAATACTGGCGTTCGCTTAAGAACGAAGACCTGCTGATCGCAGTGAGCGGAAATAGGGACTGACCAGCCCCTAATGTCTGTCCCATTTTTCGCTACATAAATGACTGTCATCCCATAGTGCTCCTGTACGGGATCTCGCATGTAAGAGCCGCTGATCGCTGGAAGACCCGCTTGCTGGGAAACGCTGGTCGCTGATCGCTGCGAAAAACCGTCCTTCGTTGTCCGTCCAAGAAAAGGAATTTGTTCTTCGTTCCAGTGTGCCAAGAAGGCGAAGAAG
>NZ_DIXC01000065.1 GCF_002435945.1 Mesotoga sp. UBA6090 | reverse complement strand
GGAATTCACTCTTGCAAAAAACAACGTTACGCTAACGTTATCCGTAACGTTATGCGAATCTGTTAAATCGTTTGTAACTGACTCTGGAAGAGCCTCTTGTTTCTTTTTATCTCTGTGCTTTTTTTGCCTTAATCTGTTTAGTTCTTTAACCTTTTCTAATCCGTCAACGCTCTGATATTCGCACCAGTTCAGTATTCTAAGACCTTTGGAGTCATCTTCTATCATGTTTAGCTTTTTCATCGTTTCGAGGCCCAGTTTTATGGTGTTTATTGGCAAATCAAACTCGTCTGCTAACGATTCTGGTGTATATGGAATGTCTTCAATGAGATAAACGTAGCCTTCATCGTTGACCTTGCCTGCAGATATTAGAAGCATTATCCACATCAGCAAGATGTCGTTTCCCTCTGGAAGTTTTCTGATAAACTTTATCTTCCTGTTGTCGAACATATCCGTGTACAATTTAATCCACTTAACGTCGGTCATTGGCATCACCAACGTCAATTGCTATTTTCTCTAAGTTGAGAGTAATTTCTATGTTATCGTCTGTTATAGTGAATTGGCGTATCCACATCTTATCAATCAAAGAAGCGATACAGCAAATAGCGTCGCTCTTTTCTATGAGCAGCTTGTCTTCAATCTCTGAGAAAGTCACTGACACTACATCTTCAAAGCGATTCGCATTCTTGTTGACAAGGTATGTAAGAAAAATCGCCTGAAGAGTATTACCTTTAAGCGCAAACAGAAAGGGTTTGTAAACGCGTATAACATCTTCGCCTACTAGACGTGTAGCATCATATAGTTTTTTTCTATTCATGCAGACCTCCTTATGGTAAAATAAATCAACCAATCATTGCCGATTGTCTTGTGAGAAGAGGAGCGCGTATGCGCCCCTCTTTTATTCAGTTGCCTCTTCCGAAGTATCTTCTGGAACAGATGCGTTTATGACTACTTCCTTCTGGCCTCCAAGAAGTTCGTCTATGCTTTCAGCAATAACGTTACCTATTGGCTGAGCAGAATAGTTGACTCCTTCCTCAAAAGGAATCATTTCCGCTTCTTCAACCGAAGCCCCTATCGGGAAGGCTCGGCTGTAGGCGTGCATCTCCGCTCTCTTCATAGCCATGTTGGCTATATATTCAATGTTCCCCTTATAGCTCTGAGGCGAAGCGTAACCCTCTGCTGAGATAGAAGGAGAACCGTCCGCGAATGAGATTGTGCATCTGTATCTCCACTTGTTATCTGTCGAACCGTCCTTCAGGCACTCGAAGCTGACTCCGTATTTCACGCCTGTATTCCTTGCATAGAACCTGTAACCAGAAATGTTCACGTACAGGTTTCCTTTCAAAGGAATGACGTGTATCATCGGCTGCAGACCGTACTTTATCTCTTTCTCGGCGAGCTGCATGAGCGTGAATCTAAGCGCGTCTTCGGAGAAGTCGCCCTGATCGCGCATCTTCTTCTCTACTTCCTTATGCACGCGCATAGTTACGTACTCGTACATCTTCTTGACGATCATTCCCTTGAACGCGTACAAGGAAACTTCCTGATCACCAGAGATCCTTACGGAAATTCCCTTTTCTACTTCCTTGATGGCTTCGTAGTCGAAGTCGTCGAGGCCGAGACTGTTTGCAAATCTCACTATCAAGGGTCTGTCGTCTTTCTTTTCCTTCTTCTCTTTCGCTTCTTCCTTAACCTCTGCCTTCTTCTTTCCGTTCTTCTTTGGCTCTTCTTCGACAACCTCGTTGCCAAACATATCTTGCTTTCCCATATCACACCTCCTGTTTTATGAACTCATTAGCGCTGATAACCTTAACGCTCGGAGTATTTCTGTATTTGCATAGATCACCTATTTCTGGTGGCATCATTGCTACTATCGCTGGCGGCAACGTGGAAGACATATTTATGAACTCCACTCCATTGTTCTCAATGAGCCATTGAGCGACAAGAGCCTTGTTTCTGTTCTTCTCTTCCTCTCCTCGTCCAGCAATCTTGAGTTTCAATTCCTCGGATAGAGCCATAACAGTCTCGTCTGTTACGAATATCGGTTGGCCAGTCTCCTTTACGATTCCCCTTGCCCTGTCGAAGACTTCTTTTGCTTTTTCTTTCTCGATCTGCGCATTTCTGATTTCGTCTTCAATTCCCTCAACTTCGGACAGTTTGCATCTTCTGTGAAATGAACAATAAGAACAGCCACCTGACACGTTTGGCTGGAACTTTTCTATCGTGTCAACGCCCTCTCTCTCGGTTTCCTCAAATCTGTCCTTAATTGATTGCCAAGTCTTTTTGATAAAGTTAAGCGCGTGACTAACCTCTAAATCATCAATGGAATACGCATACATACCACCAGTTGCCAGCAGAAAGAAACCAGCATCATTAACCTTAAGACCGCCCCTAATAAGTGGTAGAGAATATATGATTACTTGTCTTGGGTCTGGGTCAGACCAGCCAGTCTTCCAATCCCTGACAGAATAAGAACCATCGCCATTGTTGATCACAAGGTCGATTACGCCCCTGAAGAAGCAATCTGAAGATTCAAAATCGACTTTGTTAAACTTACTATCCATTCCAAACTTCAACTCCGACGCAGCTACTGGTAAGCCTTGCAGCATTTTAACCCCCGTTTTGAAACGCTTCTTAGCAATGGTATAATCTTGTTCAGGAAGGGTATCGAGTTTCTCTAACGCTTGTAACATATCACCCCGATTTTTTATAAGTGTGTCGAGAGCATCGTGTACAACTTTTCCAATCTGCATAGCTGGTGTTGAGGGTTCTTCGAGGCCCTCAATGTACCTCAGATAGAATCTTCTCGGGCATCTCAGAAATGTGTTCATTCTGCTGTATGATAACGGCAGGGCCTTTCTCCATAACTCCATTTTGATTCCTCCTTTCTAAATAGCCGTCCTTTACCAGAAGGTCAAAGAAGGCATCTGCAAAGTCATTCATGAAGTATCTCTTCCTTTGGGAATACATCTTCAATCGGAAGTTCCAAAGCATTTGCGAGCTTATATGCAGTCTTTAGGTGTGGAGTTCTTCTTCCTGTCTCTAACATATATATATGAGCGTCTGGCACTTTTGACTTCATGCTTAATACGTTTCGACTCCAGCCTCTGGACTCCCTTATAGCTCTCAGTCTTGATACGGTTGTTGACATTATTTTCACCTCCTGTATAACAATGAGTATATCGCAATCCATTTTACTTTGTTGTTAAGTATAACAAACGACATACCACAAAAAAATAAATTTAGTGATATTATTGTGTGGGGTGATATATATGAGCATAGGAAAACGAATCTTAGAAACTCGGAAGGCAAAGGGGTTCACTAGGAATCACGTAGCTCTCAGGTCTGGACTTACTGCAGCCTCTATATACCACTATGAGACAGGAAGAAGAGTACCGAGTACAGACGCAGTTGGAAAAGTTGCTAAGGCGCTGGACGTGGACGTGAATTTTCTTCTTGGATTTGAACCTCTCGATCATGAATCTATACCCTTCTACGATATAGACATGGTTGACTTAGAATCTACGGAGGGAGTGACAAACACAATCGTGAAGGTATTCGGAGCTGACTTTGCTACAACTGTTCCAGACAATGCCATGTTTCCTGATTTTAAGCAGGGAGACATAATCTTCCTCAAGAAATCGGAGTACAAGGAATGTTCTGGAAGGATAGTCCTTGTAAGCATCAACGATGAAAAGCTACTGAGAAGACTGATTCTGAAAAACAGAGAAGAAATGACACTCACGTCAACGAACCCCGAATTTTCGCCAGTTGAGTTAGAAATGTTGGATTGGAAAAAAGGTAAGGCTGAATTTATAGGTGTAGTTGTAGGAAAGGCATCAGAGGTTTATTAGAGAGAGGCGATTGCCTCTCTCTAATTTAGACTGAAATGAGCAGAACCGAAGACCTCGGACACCAAACGTGTAGTTTCTTCATTTGTTGGCCTTATGGAGAATGCATTAGGATTCTTAACCAGTATTTCAAAGCCAACATTGGCAGGGTCGTATCCTCTCTTGACAGCCTCTGTAGTTAGGAACAGGAGTACAAAAGAATGAGCCGCTCTTCGTATAGACTCCTCCGAACCAAGATACGGAAGATTTCTCAAATGCTCTTTGAACTTGTCAAGCGCATCGTCCATCATGAGAACACTCCTATCGCAACGCAAGCTGCAACCAGTAACGTTACTAACCAAACTATAATCGCAAGCACACAAGCGAGTACGAACAGAATTTTAGACTTCAATGCAATCACCTTATTCATCGATTATTAGGCCTTTCTGCCTTATGATTTAGTTCGATAGCGATTCTCAAAGCGTCATCATATGTTCTAGCTCTGTAATGTTTTTCTATATTCCTGTCTCCTATGAACTCCGCTCGCGCTACATAGTAGAGACCTGTCCAGCCGCAGATTTTTATTCGCCAGCACTTCGGTTTTGTCCACGTCCTTCTAAGCCGTCTCATTCCAGTTCCCTTATAGCTTTAGGCACGGCTGCCATAATGTCTTCATAGAGAGATTCCTCCAGCCACTCCATATCGTCCTCGATAAAGTAACTTCCGTCAACTTCGAAGAGATATGTGAATGACTCCGTTCTTTCCTCCGAGCCTTCTACTACTACGAAGAGATCATCTGTTTCTTCATCATAGACTATGCAGTACCTCGCGTTATAATCCTTCCAAGTATCTGCCTTGTCTATCATATCGGATACTATACCGTTTACGTTGCACTCTTCCCAAAGCTCAACTATTCGCTCTCTCTTTGTCATGTTTGACCCCCTTTATCATGTACTCGGCTTTCTTGGCGTGAGCGAACGAATACTCTTCTCTTATGTATTTCAGGAGAAGCCTTTTGCTTGTGAAGCGTATAAGCCTCTCCTTCGTGTCAATATCCTTCTCTACGAGAACGAACGTGTTCCCCTTCCTGCATAAGTCGCTTATGAGAATGTTCTCTTTCGGGTGCAGCAGGTTGGTAATGTACTTGTATCCAGCCATCTTGAGGTCTCCGACAGTTCTGTGCATTTAATCCTCCTTCATTATTGGGATCTCTATCCACTGTCCGTCATTAAAATAGTGAGTTTCAAGAAAATCGAGTCTCTCTCTCAAAACCTCTTTTGCAATCTCTGTCGCTTCGTGGATAGACACAATCTCTGATTCATTGATGGTGTAAGAATGTACTTCATTTTCTACCTCGTACATAAATACATCTGCCGTGTCCGAGTAAGTAATGCGTCTAATTCCAGAAACCTTCGCTGGAATCACTTTTCCTTCGCGGACACTTTCTATGACACAAACATAATCGTCAATTTCATAACGAGGTTTCCTTTCTCCAGATATCCTTTTGAGATAGTTCGCCGTCTCCTCGTTATGAGCGACAAGTATAATGTCGTTTCCGTCGTGGTAAGCTGTGAGACGAGAATTTACCGCTCGTTGAGCATAATGATCTATCGCTATCTTTACATCATGCTCAACTTTAATCAATAGTTCTTTTGTTATTGCCCTGCCCTTGTATTTCTCGTCATGCCAATACATTTAGCACCCCCGATTCTTCAAAGAATTTTCTGCATAGCTTATCGGACATTGAGAAGAGCTGTGAGATCTCCTTCCAATTCTTGCTGTTCGCCCAACTCTGAACATACTTAGCGGTGTACCAGCTTGTGTCCAGACCGAGACGAGCCATGATGAAGTAGCTGGCAGTCTGGACTACAACCTCTTCGGTATCCCTCCCCATGTTATCTATCTGCAGGTGCGCCCATTCATGGAGAAGAGTGCTTGCTTTCTGGCCCGACGACTCCGTGTTTAGTACGTGAATAATCTTCGCACCCTTTCTCACGTACCCCTTCTCTCCTGTAAGGCTCTCGTCGTACCAGTCTATTGTGTAGGCCATCTTCTCTATGGCCTCTGCGATAACTTGAAGGCCATCATATTCGTCTTCGATGTGCGGTTCTGGAACATCTTCAAGCTCTTCTCCCTCTGTTTGGCTCACATCGAAAACGTAAGTTGGCTTGAAACCTTTTATCCCGAAGACTGTTTTCTCTTCTCCGTCTTCGTAGGTTTTGTACTTGTAAGTGCAGGGCGCGAAGATCATGATGCCCTTCTCGCCCTTCTTAACGAATCTGTTGAGCTTCTTCCATGCGTTGAACCCTGCCACTCTCGTAGCATCTGGCCGCTGGAAAAGAATGAGAATCAGATTGTTAAAGGAGTAGTGATGAAAGACTCTCATCAACCGCTCCAACTTGTGAAAGTCATCTGAACTAATCCACTTTTGAAAGGCTTGCTCTAGCCTTTCGGCAGCTTCTTTATTATCCATAATCTCCTCCTAAAGCACTGCCCAATCTGGCTGATCAGGTTCTGAAGTTATCTGACCAGAAATCTTTCCGCACTTAGGGCAAGGTATTGCTGGTATAACGTTATGGTGAAAGTTGGTGTCGTCATAGCCTCTAACGTCCTTTTCGATATGGCCACAGTGTTCGCATACCATATCGGCCCAAAAGTCCCTTCGGGACTGATACGTTTTCTTTAGAATCTTCATACTCCCTCCTATACGCACGCTATGCGATTGAAGAATTGCTTTAGGCTCTTGCTGAATTTAGGCGGGCCGTAAGGCTCACTGGAAAACCACTGAGAAATGATCGCCTTAGCAAGAATGAAAGATAGGCCGTTGTTCAAATAGCTCTCGTACTCTTCTTCAGATACAGCGCCGCTGTCAACGATTCGATCAACCTCCTGATCAAGAGCCTGCTCGATGTCAGGAATAATTGAATGTATTTGTTGCTTAAGTTGACGCTTCTTGTCTTCCATACACCCTCCCATATGCGCAGTCAATGCAGAGAAACTCTCCGTCGCAAACCTCTATAAACGGATCGCCTTCCTCTATGACCGTAGTGCATTTTGAACACATGGTTAGCTCTGCGTTCTGTCCGCACTCCCAACAAACGAAGTTGCCCTTTGTCGTCATGAAACCCTCATCTGTTTCTTTGCCACACATCATGCACTTCATTCTTCACCTCCCAATAAACGAAGAGACTGCTGAACTATATCCAGCAGTCTCTGATGATGTTTCTCTAACTCAAGCCCTTTTGTTTTCTCTAAAGATCTTTGAGCCGAATCCTTCAAGTCATTCAGAACCTTCCTCAATTGCACATCGCTCTTGATATTCTCCGCATACGCCTTCACAACGTACCAGACAGTGTCATCGTGCTGAAGAGCTTCCATTATTAACGCTCGCCTACTCAAGCGTCATCAAGCTGTTCGTTAGAACCACTTCTCCCTTCCGTTTCAGAAGATCTGCAATATACTTCTTAGCTTCGGCTGCCGTCTTTACCGTCTTAATCAGCATACTGCCTCCGTGCTTTGACGCGTATATCTCCACATCTTTTCTGTGAATACAGTTACCTTCTTTGTCAACTCGACAATGACCTTTGTCGTATATGATGTCGCTGTTCTCCTTGAACACAATGCAATCTACATCAGTTAGATTCAATGCGAACCCATTCTCTGTGATTATGTACATCAGTCACGCCTCCTCGCGTCGATTCTTACGTCGTGGGGTCTCATATCTCTTACGAACATCAAGTAGTTATCCTCGAGTGTTGCATACCCTATATCGAACACCTCAAGAATTTCAACGAGATACGAGAAGTCTTTCTCGCTAAGACCATCAATCTTTCTGCTCAAGAATCCTAAGTCAGTACCAGAGATCATGTCACTAAAGATAAAATACAACTTGTTTTCATCGTAAATAAACTCGCTGTATATTTCCTTTGCGAGACTCAACAGCTCGCTTTCTTTCAAAACTTCGCAAACCCTATCATACTTATCTAGGTCAATCACTTCACCCATACCTCCTTATGAACGTTGGCAAGTTCTTTAGCTACAAAGATTGCATCGTCAAATCCGCACACAGTTGCCATCTCCTGAACAACCCCACCGTATGCGTATGAGAGGCGGTATTTCTTTTGCCTCTTCTTTTGCACGTCAACGTACACAAAACCCTTTCGAGTTGGAATTGTCTCTTGGTATCTCGACTCGGCTCTCGTCATAGCTACCTCCTGTAAAACTCACTGATATAAAGTCTTGTGCCTTCGTGTGTTATATAAGGCCCTTTCTTTGAGAAGTAAATCTTCTTCCTCATGACTCTGCTGAATCCCTTAATTCCATCGAGTCCGATCTCTTCTTGAGTGCAAACTCTATCACCGAAATCCACCTCATCTCCGAGCCACAGAACAGTTCCGCCTACGTTGGTAACGTGAACGTCGGCGGCGTACTCGGAGAAAACCTTTCTCTTGTGTCGATACTTCCTTAGCAATCGTTCTTTATTCTTTTCCATCTCTCCTCCTCTCACGCACACTTTGTCTCCTACTTCGAACTGATAAGATACCGTCATACTTCACCTCCTATATGGCGTTACTCACTTCAAAAAGTGCCTCGCATCGCACGAGGCTAATGCAACGAAGACGTTGTGGTAAGATACTTGCGTAGGGTTTTGTAGTGTATTACTCACGGATAGGCCGAAGCCCACCCGTCAGGAATCACATAAAGTCTCTAGGAGATACTCCGTTGTACGCGTAGATACCATGCTTCTTGATATACCACGCGTCCTTGAGTTCTTCTTTCAATTTCTCTATCTTTTCCTCGATCTCACTGATCTGCTCATCGGTGAGGTCGTCGTTTTCTAACTTAGATTCCCACTCATCGATTTCTTCTTCAATTTCTTCTATGTTGTCCACACTGCCACCTCCAACAGCCTTGCGAATCCCTTTAGTGCAGATTGTGCCTCGTCGATATTCGAGGACACGTAACGAACAACGTACTGATCGTCCTTCTTCACATCGCAAAACACCTGATAGAAACCGCATGTCGGTTGTCGAACTGAGGTGTTAACCTCGAATCCGTTCCTTCCGTCAAACTTCTGCAGGCTCTTCAGCAGCTCGTTCAGCCTTAACAGTTTGATACTCACGCTGCACCTCCCTTATGAAAACCTTAGTGTTTGCTTTTATCCTCTGTCTTACATCAGCGCACATTGATCTTATGAAGAGCCTCACTGCACCGTTATAATCGTACTTTCGATCTTTAGGAACGAAGGTCATAAGTGCGCAAGCCCAAGATGCTGTTACTTCCTCTGGATACTCGCCGTAGTAGTCTATTAGCGAGTCGAAGTACCTTTCTTTGTACAGTTTGTTGATGTTCTCCTCTACCCACTTCCAACTGTCTGGAATTAACTCTTCTAACTTCATACCTACCTCCAGTCGAAGATTCTCTCAAGAATCTTCCTGTCTGTTTCGAGCATTCCCTTTCTTACCTTCCTGTAGAATGGTTCTTCTTCGATAAGGTTTTCCAAATGCCTTATCCTTGCTTTAACTTTCTCTTTGAACTCACCCTTCTTAAGCCCTTTAACATAGGGCAGAAGGTACTGAGCCTCCCTCGCTTCTCCTCCTTCGCTTCTCGCTATGGAGGCAAGGAACTCAAAAAGCTGAGCTTTCTTCAATTGCCCACCTCCTAGCTTGAATTTTCAGTAATTCTTCGATGTAATTCAGAGACTTCATGTACTCATACGCTTCCTGTCTATCTAGGAAACGCTTCACCAAGATCGCGTTAGGGAAGCAATAATTACTCCCTCTTGGTGCGGTCACGATCTCTCTCTCTGCCTCCATCTTTACTAGGTTCGCCCTCGAGACGAGGTAGAACTCTCTATCGCCATAGAGGATAGAATTAAGCCGAGCATTGCACTCGGCTTCCGTTCCTGTCATTACAATTCCTTCAGCACCAACACCGATAGTGAGTTCTTTGACGGTGTAAGTGTCGTCTTTCTGATGAATCACTGCGTGCATATCCCACCTCCTTTGCATAAGAAAAGGGCGATCTCTCGATCGCCCCTCCGTTAAACAATGAGGCTAGATTTCTATTTCTATATTTCCACTCCAACCTTCAGTTTCTTGCTTAATCTTCTCGTTGATCTTTGTCAGGCTGAGCCTGTTCATTAGAACCTCACAAGGAGAAGCCGCCTTCTAGTACCTTTACCTCTCCCGACGTTCTTAGAACGGAGTACGGTAAACACTCCTTCATTCTCCTGAAGGAGTTCTAACTTCTTCTTTCCGTCATAGCCGTGCTTTGTGGCTTCTCGCACGGCCTTAACGTACTTATTGAAATCGGTGATCGCCTCCTTGAGACTGGAAGTCTCGAGATGAACCTCGACACCGACAACACTTTCACCAGTCATGAAAATGTAGTGTCTCATAAAACCCTCATGTACTCAGCGTCCCTGTCGTAAGGACGCGGGGAGTCTGTGAGCCATACCTCCTCGTAGTCCGCATCTCCGTAGAGAGCGAAGTACGCAGTGACCTTCGGAACGTCTCCGAAGATCTCTTTGACAATATCCAGATCACAGAGATACAGAACCTCGTCCATATCATCTCCGTAATCGTACTTCGGGGAGAACTCGTAAGCTCTCCTGATTGTTTCCTCTTCTTTCACGTTCTCTAGCACCCTCTTGAAGAGAGCGTGCAGAGAACTGTAGTCAGTACTATAAACCGCGTCTCGTGTTACGAACCTCCTGCCTTCAAGCACGCGGTCTTTAGCATTTTCCAATTCCTCGTGCGTGGCTCTCACCACGGCGAGTTTCCACATAGTCCACCTCCCTGTGATATAGTTTCACTAGCTCATCTACCAATGTAGATCGGTGATCTCATTGGTTCTCACCACCTCAGTGAAGAACTTCTGTGCTAAACCGTCCCAGAAGCACCCCCACTGATACCAACTTTCTAAGGCCTTCCAGTACGAAGAGTGCGACTCTGCATAAACCACAGCGCCGCGTTCTTCAATTACCACTTGGAAAAATGCACCGCAAGTTTTGTCGTACTCTGCTATATTGAGACTCACTTTACGAGCCTCATGTGTGTCCTCGAACTCGTCTCCTGTTACTAACAGGAGACCTTCATTGCGCATTGCCGCACTTAACATCATTAACTGCCCCACACATGGAGAGAAGTAAATCTCGCCGCTGTGCTTATCAATAAGTACCTTCTTCATTGCATCACCTCCCATTTAGGTTACTCTCGGAGGTACACCGTGATGATGTGCCTCGAAGAATAAACTAATAGTTGCACCTCCTAAAAGTCGCTCTCGAAGGGACACTCACAAGGAATGTCCCTTGAAGAACGGCCTTCCTCTATGGTATAATTACTGTAGGAATGTAAGTGCATATGCAAGTGAATCAAGCGTCTTTGGAAATTTCCTTGTGATCAACCCACTCGACCAGTCGGGATCTTCAACTACCACTATCCTGTTGCCCTCTATTTCCAAAGTGCACGTGCAACGTCCTCTCTCGTCCATAAATATCTTCTCGAGTTTCAATGTTCCACTTACACGTTCCCTATCAGCCCAACCTCTGTGTCTCGCGAAGGTAAGAAGAGCACTTAATCCCTTCGACGTTCCTCTGAAACAGTAGTCGTCAGTAGAGCCTTTCGGAATCAGCCTCCACCAACCGTCCTCATATCTGACACTCAACTTTTCACTTTCAAGCTCCATTAACTCACCTCCCTTATAGGTTATGGAGGGAAGGAAACGAGGTTTCCTCCCTACCAAAATCTATAAAGACCACTCTTTTCCATGCGAATCTCCCTACGTGACATTTATCACGCACGATCCCTCACTCCCATGAATAGCGAGTGATAGAGAGTGTGCAAAATCCTGCAGAGGAAAAGAGTACGGAAATCGGACGGTACACAGTGAGTTTGCCACGCTCACTGTCGCTATAAGTCTAGTGAACCCCTGACGAGCGACCACCGCCATTGACAGCACTCGTTCGGTGTGTACACAATCGAGGTATCATCATAGAAGTGGTTCATCACCATTGCACCTGCAACCTCCATGAGTGGAAACCGAACTCCACCTGCCATGCCTCGACCTTCGCTGTCTATCCTCATGGGTCATAAGTGGGATTCCCAAACCAGCACGTTTCAAGTGCCTCAGCTATGGAGTGAACGATCGTGCCTCCGTCTCCGCAGGAGAGTCGGACTCGCCACTTTAGAAGCGACTATCCGATACCCACTTTGAGGGACGCACTTTGTCGGAACAGTGCCGTGACCGAACTGTCGAGCGGAACGGCAATATGTGCCGTATGTATGGAGTGGGTACGCGGACACTTGCGAGCGCAGTTAACCACGATACCACTGCTTGCGGAAGAACCTCTCCGTAACCGAGTTCCCGAACGCGCCTGATTACCACGCACTCCGAACCTCGGGATTGGCATGAGCATCTCTCCCACTCGATGTTCCCGACTATCATTCACTTTCCAAAGGCCAGTTGATTCTCCGCGAGTGCCGTCGATACTCTCAACGGCACTGACCGACAATCACCAGCTCCAAGTGAACCGTCTTCCTCGCCACGTAAATCACTATTCCTAAAGGAAGAGTGGGCTTTCGCCCACTCCTACTTCGCCTTTTTGACCTCCGCGATAAATACCTTGAAATTCTCCTCATCTGTCAACACTTCTGCGAGCACTTCTTCGTAGCGCACTCGCAGCTTCTTTGCCATATCTTTTGCAACGTTGACAACTTTTGCTGGCAGGAAGATCGGCGCGTAAGTGTTACCCTTTGCCTCTTCCTCGGCTTTCTTGGTCTTCCACACGTTACCGTCAGTCTTCTTTTCAACCACCTTTGGAGCTTCCGCTAACTTTTCCTTGAGATTCATTCATTCTCCTCCTTTTGGGAGCCACTCGTTGTAATTCAAGTGGCACAGCTTTTTTGGGTTGATCGTTTTTGCGTTCGTTGATGATAATAGTATAACGGGTGTTATATGACGATACGGTACATGATTGTAAAGAATCAGTTAACGGCTGGGGGGAGGTATAGTCCATGAGAAGCCACTTACAGTATATGCACCCCTCCCTGTTTCGATTCCTGAATGACTTAACGTTCGTTATACATTGTGAAATGTACTAAGAAATATACGTTTTGTAATGAAAATCTCGGGGTAGGGAGAAACGGTGAAAATGGTAGTGGAATGAACGGAGTTATTTACGGTAGAGGATTTCAAAACTTTCGGAAAAGATTCCGACTTTGTGAAAAAAACTGGCCGTATAGTGGTTTATCATTTTGAGTTAACGTAAGTTATAAGTGCTATATTAGATGTATGAAAAGGGCGGCGGCATACACAAGGTTCTCAAGTGAAAAACAGACGGAAGCATCAACTGCGGCGCAGATGGCTCAGATATTAGAGTACGCAAAGAAGAATGGGTATCAGATCGTGAAGACGTACTCTGACGAAGCGCTCAGCGGATTCCTAGACGCGGACAAGAGGGAAGGTCTGAACGAACTCATAACGGACGCGAAGCAGTTTAACTTTACGTATGTTCTCGTATGGAACTTTGACAGGCTGGCTCGCAAGAGAAAGATCATGCTTGACATGAGGGAGTTTCTTGAAGAGAACGGAATCACTCTAATCTCCATAACGCAGGACGTACCCAAAGGCCCTGAAGGAATCATCATAGAGAGTGTCTATGACGCGATGGCTGAGATATATAGTTGGAACTTAGCAAGGAATGTTATGAGGGGTATGCTTCACAGCGCGAAGAACGGAGGTCTTTGTGGGCGCAACGCTCCGTTCGGGTATATCAACGTCTATCATGATGGGAAGAGGCAGCTCGCGATTGACCCTGACCGTTCTCAAGCTGTTCGGCACATATTTGAAATGTACGCGAACGGTGCGACCATGCTTCAACTTGCGAAGTGGCTTAATGAAAGAAAGTATAGGACTCAGAGAGGGAACGTCTTTACGATGGATTCCGTGCGAGGGATTCTGACAAATGAGATATATAAGGGCGTTCTGACGTTTAATAAGAAGAGAGTGCGTGGGAAGATGAACCCTTATACGGACGTTGTGTGTGTCAACGCTCCGCAATTTGCGATAGTGAGTAAGGATTTGTGGGAGCGCGCGCAGAAGACGAGAGCAACGCGAAGCCCGACAAGCGGCCCTCCACCCTTGCTTCAAGGACTGTTTGTCTGTTCCAAGTGCGGACGAAGAGTCGTGTACTCTAAAAGAGGACAGAATAAGTTCAATAAGGAACATGATACAGATGCAGGAGGGTATTACTACTGCTCATTTTGCAAGAAATCAAAAGGAACTTACAAAGCGATCGGCTCGAAGAAACTCGAGGATATTGTCCTCAAAGAGATAAGGAATGAGTTTGACAAAGCTCTGCAAGATATTGCACGGTTCACGGAAGAGATGAACCAGCGTCTCGCCCAAGAGTCTAATTATTTAGGCTTACGCTCATTAGAAGAAGAGATCGCGGACATTGACAACCGAATAAATCATCTCACTTCGGTAGTGGAACGCGGGAATACTTCGCAAAGCATTGTTAACCGTCTTGTAGAACTCGAAGACGTGCGAGGTAGTAAAATGAAAAAGCTGAAGCAACTTTCAGTAGCGTCGGACGTAACCCCTTTCACTACCTTAGAGATGGAAGAGCAGTTGATAAACTATGCTGCTAACTTGGGAGAGAATAGAGTGTTACGGAATCTGATCTCAGAAGGGACGATAGATTTCGGCAAGAGAATCGTGTCTTTCGTCTTTCTGAAGCGCGTCAGGAAGCTCGCGGTGTAGTGTATATCGGGTCTTCCCGACCAAGGGTCATTAGTGCGGCTGTAGCTCAATTGGTAGAGTATCGCCCTTCCAAGGCGAATGTTGCGGGTTCGACTCCCGTCGGCCGCTCCAGCGCCCGTGGCTCAATGGATAGAGCACTGGACTTCTAATCCGGGGGTTGCAGGTTCGAGTCCTGCCGGGCGCGCCATGTAACACACATGGTGGTTGTAGCTCAGTTGGAAGAGCGCCTGACTGTGGATCAGGCGGCCGCGGGTTCGAACCCCGCCAGCCACCCCACTTCTTCTATATTTTATGCGCCCGTGGCTCAACGGATAGAGCATCGGATTTCGGCTCCGATGGTTGCGGGTTCAAATCCTGCCGGGCGCACCATCCTATATCTCTCTCCCAGTAGCATGACAGATCTCAAGAGGAGGTAGCAGTCATGGAAGTACTGAAGGTAGCAACCCACTCAAAACCAAATGCAGTCGCTGGCGCACTTGCCGGAGTACTCAGAGAGAAAGGCGGCGCAGAGATTCAGGCTATCGGAGCGGGCGCTGTCAATCAAGCAGTTAAAGCAATAGCAATCGCAAGAGGTTATGTTGCTCCCAGCGGTATGGATCTCGTGTGCGTTCCAAGTTTTTCGGATGTGGAAATCGACGGGGAAGTGAGAACTGCAATAAGGTTTTATGTAGAACCAAAGAAGTAAATCGTAGATATAAGAAAGGCCCCTGAAGGGGCCTTCTATTTTTACATGACTTCTGCGACGGCAACCTCTCCGGGACCAAGAGACAGGTGGAAGTCTCCCCCCACATCCCAGTCCGATTGGCCATCGAATCCCTTGAGTTTCCACTGAACCTTATGTTTCCCCCTCCACGTGTGAAAGCCGAGGTCGATGTGGAACTCTTTCATTCCCTCGAAGTCTCCATTTGCGACCACCAAGAGTCCTTTGACTCCGTTCCAGTAGAACAGACCTGCAGATGTCTTGTCTTCCTCCCAGAGGAGTTTAGGATTGCTCGAACTGAGCAAGTTGAGATTGTTTCTTCTAATAGAAGAGAGAAGTGCAATTAGGTCTATCAGGTCATCGTCTGCGTTCCAGTGAAGAACGTAAGGATCGAAGAAAGCCAGCTTCCCGTAAAATGGATCATTGGGTGGCAGAACATACCGACCCTCTTCATCGTTATCCAATCCGAGGTTCATCGGTTGGATCTCAAAGATCTCCTGCCCGGAGTTGATATATGTAATGCCGTTGGGCAAGAAGTAATTAAGTACAGTTGCAAACCGGGAAAAGCTTTTCCCATTCTTTCTAGCCGCTGCTCTTGGTGTGTCGGGAGTCTCGATGCCTGCCAGAGTTGGCAGCCTCATATTCGGCAGAACTTTATAAAGAAGCTCTTTAAATTTGCCTTCATTGATTCTCGGTTCCATCCACCATGTGTTTCCAAGAATACAGTCGTATCCTGACTGTCTGGCCTTTTCATCATTCCCCATCACGAGTTCTTCTGCAATGATCGCAAAAGAAGGATCTCTCTCTTTGGCTTTGCGGATGATCCTCAATTCTAGCTCTCTTGGAAGCGCATGTCCCATATCCAGTCTTGCACCGTCAACACCAAACTTCTCATTATAGAAGGGCATGATGTTCTCAATGCTCTCCCAGAGATCCATCATTGGCTCACTACCCGGGAAGAAAGATGACTTCACTACGTCGAATAGAACGTAAGGCGGCTGATTCTCCGGAAGGAACCTGCGAGATTCAATCGGGTGATCCTTGTACAGCCTGAGGAAAGTTATGTCGTTCCATGTTGGCTGGTTGTCATTTATCCAATCGGAGAATCCTGGGGGTGTTATGAGACCGAACTCTTCGACAAGTTCGTCAAGAAAACTCTCCTTACCCTCGTGGTGAAACACGAAGTTTCTCCATCTATCCGGGAAAAGCCTTTCCGGGGAATGACGGAAGAGCGAAAGGTGCTTTTTGACGTTTTCATTAGCATAGATGATCGGCAAGGTCTCAACCTTTGCCTGATCAAATCCCAGATTGTCGATTTTCGGTGGCGTATAGTCATCTAGACGGGATTCATCTATCCAGTAGAACCATTCAGGATGTTTGAGAATCAGAGCCGAGTCACGTGCCGACGTCCTGGGAATGAAGTCGAGCACAACTCTCATACCCATAATGTGTGCCGCTTCAACAAAAGCGGTAAATTCCTCTTCGACGCTCATGTCATCTAGCAGACGATCGTGATAACGTTCATCGGTTGAAAAAAAGTCTTTCACTGAGTAGGGTGAACCGAGCTCGCCCTTTTTGAACTTATCGCTGTAACTTGTAACCGGCAGGAAGTATAGAGTGTCGAAACCCATCTTCTCGAGATAGGGCAGCATGAATATCATCTTCAGAAATGTCCCTAATTCCGAGTACTGCTGAGAATCTAGATCAGAAAAGAACTCAGGATCATGATGTGAGTAGGCAGTGGTCGATCTGACGAATGAACCGTATATGATAGCCGAATTTATCCAGGTGCTTTCGTTCTCCATCCTTATTCTACCTAGTGATTTCGAGTAATCTCTTCCCTGCTCGGCTCTTGAGAGAATGCCTTCGACTATGGTCGAACTGTATTCGTAGGGATCTACGAATATGTACCTATCTCTCAGTTTCAGTGTGCCGGAATATCCTGTAGGAAGCCATTCTTTGGGAATAGAGTAATCCAGCTTTCCCTTCTTTCCTTTGAGAAGCCTTAGGACTGTATCGAGGATCACGCTACCACCTCCAAAAAAATAGGGCGTAACCGCCCTCTGGCGGAGGCGGTGGGACTCGAACCCACAAGGGGCGTCAACCCCACCGATTTTCGAGACCAGCTCCTTAGCCAATTAGGATACGCCTCCGTCCTCGCAATTGATTATATCACGGGCTGTAGTGCTGTCAATATGATAAACTTGAGCAATGTGAAGATCTCAATGAATTCAAAACCCTTTCTCGTTCGTAATAAAAAAGTTACCCAGAGACTCTCCCATCATTATTACTTGTGATAGAATTTTGATCGCGAGCGGTTTTTTCGTGCTTGAAGCAGGTTTTAAATCCGTTAGGTACCTCGTTTCAGCACATTTCTATTGCATGAGGAGGTGGCTCTTAGTGTATGCCATCATTGAAGCCTCGGGAAGACAGTATAGAGTCGAGGAAGGTATGACTCTCTTCACCGAAAGGCAGAACGGAAAGGAAAACGGAGACGAGATAGTCTTTGACAGAGTTATTCTCGTCCACGATGAACAGGAAGCAACTGTAGGTAAACCTTATGTGGACGGCGCGAAAGTTGTAGGTAAGGTTGTTTCTCACGGTAGAGATAAGAAAGTGCTTGTCGTCAAGTTTGGAGCCCGAAAGAACTTCGACAGAGTCAACGGTCACAGACAGTGGTTCACTGAAGTCTCTATTGATAAAATTGAGACGGGGGTGAAATGAGATGGCCCGAAAAAGCGCTGGCAGAACAAACGGAAGAGATAGTAATCCCAAGTATCTGGGGGTTAAGAGAGGCGAATCTTCAGCCGTAAAGGCCGGATCGATAATCGTCAGGCAGAGAGGAACAAAGATACATCCCGGAAGCAATGTAGGGCTTGGTAGAGACCACACCCTCTTCGCTCTCATAGACGGTAAGGTTCACTTCGAAGAGAAGAACAACCGCAAGTACGTCAGTGTCTACAGCGAGTAAGCTGTTCTGTTAAGGAGGATTGCATCTATGAAGATTCAGAAAACACCTGTGTGCAGATGGGCAGTGACCCACTCCAAGGTGCAGACGAAAAGAAAGGGAGAAATCGAGAAAACTCTCGGTTATCTCGTTGATCACAATGGCAACAAAATAGAGAAGAAATGGTACGTAGTCGATGCTACGGATGTTCCCCTTGGAAGACTTGCTGGCCAAATTGCTATGGTTCTGATGGGAAAGAACAAACCTTATTACACTCCCCATCTGGATACCGGCGATTTTGTCATAGTGGTCAATGCAGACAAAGTCAAGCTTACCGGCAATAAACTCGACCAGAAAAAATACTACCGATACTCGGGTTATCCGGGCGGCATTAATGAAAGAACAGCAAGACAGATGATGGAGAAATTCCCGGACAGAGTCGTTAGACTTGCAGTGAAGAGAATGCTCCCCAAGAAGGCTCTTGGCGAAAGGATGCTCAAGAAACTTAAGGTATATGCGGGTCCCGAGCATGAACACGCTGCACAGAAACCCGAACTGATAGAACTGGTTAAATGAGGAGGTTGAGGCATGGCTGACTTTGTGGATTATTACGGAACAGGTAGAAGGAAGACCTCTGTCGCCAGAGTTCACCTAAGACCTGGAACCGGAAAACTTCTTATAAACGGAAAAGCATATTCTGATCTTAAGGAATATCTTTCAAACGACGCATGGGTAAGAAGCGCACTGAAACCCATTGTCGTTACTAACACAATGGGAAGATTCGACATGTTGATAAGAGTCGATGGCGGAGGACTTGCTGGCCAGGCGGGGGCAATAAGCCTGGGAATCGCCCGAGCACTTGTCAAGTTCAACCCTGATCTTAGAAAGCTTCTTAGACAGAACAGTCTCTTGACCAGAGACCCGAGAGAAGTCGAAAGAAAGAAGTACGGTCTCAAGAAGGCAAGAAGAGCACCTCAGTTCTCCAAGCGTTAACACGTTTTACTAAAATACGGCCCGTACTCAGAGCGTATGGGCCTTTTTTTGCCGGTGGTGATTCAGTGTTCACTAAAGAGGAACTCGACGAGATAAAAAAGTCTATAAATATCGTCGAATTCATAGGTCGTTACGTGAACCTGCAGAAGGCCGGAAGCTCTTACAGGGGACTATGCCCATTTCACAGTGACAACGATCCTTCATTCTATGTTCACCCTCAAAGGGGCTTCTTTCATTGCTTTGGCTGCGGTGAAAAAGGTGATAT
>NZ_DIXC01000064.1 GCF_002435945.1 Mesotoga sp. UBA6090 | reverse complement strand
GCTACTCCGTATGAAAGAGTGCTTAACTCTCCCTGGATTGACTGTACAAAAAAAGATGAGCTTCGCAAGGTTCACGAAGCCCTAGACTTATACAAACTAAAGAGTAATATAGCACATTCTCAGGAATTATTGGTTGACATACAAATACTAAAATCTAAGTCAAAGGGAGGTGTTCTTAATTCCCTTCAATTCGATTTCGAGTAGATTCTATTTTGATGCATTAACTCTCTCTTGAGTAGATTTAATTATGATGCATTACGATCCTAGAGCTACGAATCGATCCCTAATTAGAAGAAGTTTTGGCTTACACGTTACAATAACAAGGACAGCTGATTACTCACGAGAAGAAATCTGGGTTCTCTTGTCTCCAGCTCAAGACTATTTATCCTTTAAATAAGTATTCCTGATCTACAATGTACTCTCTAAACCCCAGTGCTCGAGAAACCTTAAGCGATCCATAGTTCAAGACGTTATGTCTGTACTGAATAAGTTTTTTGTTTATGACCGCCCACTCGCTCGCTCTAGAACCAAGAGCTTTACCCAGACCGAGCTCCCTGAAATCAGGCATTGTAATTATGCCGATATCTGCGATTTCATCCCACTCGATTATGCTCGAAACCGCAACGATTTCGTCTTCGTAGAGCGCTCCGAAAACGGCAACGTGATCAAGCTCTACAAACCCCTCGGCCAGATCCTCCCTGGTGCACTTATTTCTGAAACGATAAAAGGCCGTTCTGTCCCCTTGATTGAGCCTTCTTACTGTGAACTCGGCAGGCGGGTAAAAAGGAACGTAATTTGAAGGATTGAGATATTTGATGGAAGTCTTCTTCAAAAGAAGAAACGAGTCTCGAATCAAATCGGCCAAATAGTCGCCGGGATTCTCATCCTGGGTTTCTAAAGACTTGAAAACATCTTCCAACAAGGGATCGTATAAGATGACTGTCTGCCTTTCAAAACTCAGTTGCTCGATCCCGCCCTTCCCTCTCTTGCTCTCATCGGGAAAAAAGAAATGCGTTCCAAGAAAAAATCTATCAGATGAAAAACCCAATCGTTTTGACCATGCTTCAAGTATTGCCCTCTTTAGATCTTCCTCTCTCAATTTTCTTTCCTCCATTTCTTCAATCGAGCTCACAAGGGTAAGAACTCTTTGCATAAAAAAACCGACCTAAGTCGGTTTCTATCAGTTCACACAGAAATCACCATAATTAGACCAAATGCTATTTCAACAAGAAGGATAATTAAATTGGTGAACGTGTAAGACTTGTCCACAAACGTTGATAAAATTCGCGTTGCAGCGATGAACAAATAGACTATCCCCAGAAAAGTGAAGGCAGTCGTTGAGCCCAGGAGGATTATTGGAGCCACTCCCAGCCCGATAAAGGTTCCCCCCATAACTGCCTTTGTCTCGGTCCTTCCTCTCGGATTGCCAGTCGAAAACCCGGCAAGTTTTGCGTAGGATTCTGGTCTTAATACTATATACACTCCTGTTACGGCAGTTAGAACCGCAACTATAAACCGAATAATGGTGAAAGCTATTTTCATCGCCCCCTAGATTATAGATATATTCTAGCAATTATTTATGTTCCGTAGTATTACCTACGGATAAAAAACACCCTGAAAAATATGACGAGATAGACAAGATTGCTCCAAACGGGAGTAAACACCGAGACCGCAATACCGAGCAAAGGAACAATTACATGAAAGATATAGACTTTTCTATAGTAGAGCAAGTTCGCATCATCGTATTGCATCTTCGCGGATCAGATCTCTGTTCTTCATCAGATACTGCCACTGAACTAGAGCGATGATCTCAAGTACCAGGATATTGAAGTGGAAGAGCAACTCTGCAAATTCATACTCACCGTAATCTCCCAAAAGGGATGTGGTGAAAGGAATCGTAGTGACGAAGAAGAGATTGAGCATGTTGAGCCAAAGGTATTTGTAATCGGTCTTATTGAGAATGTGTGTTCTCCTTATAGTCGAGATCCAGATCGATCCAATAACGAAGAAGGGTATGAAGTAGCTCAAGAACTGATAACCCTTGCTCATGACGTTCTGAACAAGTTCGCTTTGGCTCGTGACCTGACTTCTGTTTGGTACTTCGAGTGATAGGACGAGAATAGTCATGGCGATGGCAAAAACACCATCGGTAAGTGACTCCAGCCTGTTAATACGTATTTCCGAACTGGGGCTTTCTCTTTTCAAGATAACTCCATTCTAATAGGCTATACCAACTCTCTTTTGAGAGTACTCAGAGGTGAACAACTGTTTGAAGGCGAATTCAGCAACATCCTGAATCGAAATCTTCACTCCATTTTCGGGAAGGAAGTCGGCAGAAACCCTGTAACTCTGGTTGCCCTCTGAAAACGTCATGAATGGCGGGCATACGACAACCCAATCCAGTTCAGAAGTCTTGAGGATTTCGAATGCGTCCAGAAATTCTCTTGAGGATTTCTTCAGGTACTGAGGATAGTTGGGAGAATCGAGCCTTAGCTCTCTAGGGGAAAGCTGAAGAATCCCGGAATTCGCAATCGTGACTATCTTGTTTACCTCGGTATCTCTTGCGCCATTGACAATATTTCTCATAGCGACTGCCAGGGTATCGTTGACACTGCCCGAATTGTCTGGACCGAGGGCACTGATTATGGCATCCTGACCTCTTATTGCGTCTCTTACGCTCTGACTGTTGAAGACGTCCCCCTGGAAGATCCTAAGATTCTCTTTTCTTACCGTCAACTTCGAAACGTCTCCAACGAAGACTGTGACTATATGATTTTCGCCTAAGGCCCTATCGAGAATGACCCTCCCCACTCTTCCGGTACCACCAAAGATAATTATCTTCAAGGCAGTTTACCCCCTTTCAACTATCTCTATCACAATAATATAGTCTCTCCTGTCCAAAACCAAATGGATATAGTGAATGAGAACCCAATATTTGAAATCGGAAAGCCATTAATTCTAGACATGAGGCTCATGATCATCCCTTCAATTATACATCGACTGAAATCGTCCTAATTAGATGTGATTACAGTCCCGAATTTCTGCTCTATCAGCGGCTCTAAGAACAACATCCGGTCTGAATTCGGTTATAATCTATCTATTACAGGCACTACGGAGGTAATGACTTTGACCCTTATCGATGTAGGTCGTTTTTTTACGATTCTGGGAATAATCGGACTTGTGATCTTGACACTCTGCCTAGCTGGATTCGACGGCTACGAGAGCAAGACACTCTATGCCGGGGATTCGGGAAACAGCTTTGCCACCGTCTCACTCAGGCCGGGCCAGCAGCTTATAGCGCGAATGGGCAAAAAAGTTATGATCGGCAACAACGCATACCTGGTAGTGGAAAGCGACGGGAAAGAAGCCGCCAGTCTCGCCGATGATTGGGAAGAAACAAAGAATGAATTGATCTTTGAAGGCGATGGTGAATACAATCTGAAGGTCATTTTCGAGAACCCTTCTGCAGACAGGAGAAGCGCTGAGATTGAGATAAAATGGTTAATCGTGAAATGATGAAGTTCATTGTGATCGATTTTCGGGAGTAGTAAATGAGTGAAGCCGAAGCAGTGAAGATGAGCAATAACGGGCCGGTAACTTCGAAGAGTCTTATCTCCGATCTCAAACAACTTGGAGTCAAAAGGGGAATGGTATTGCTAGTACATTCTTCCCTGAGCAGACTGGGCTGGGTCTGTGGCGGTGCCGTTGCCGTAGTAAAGGCACTTGAAGCGATTCTAGACGAGGATGGAACACTGGTTATGCCGGCTCATTCCGGAGATCTAAGCGAGCCATCTAACTGGTCAAATCCCCCTGTTCCAGAGAGCTGGTTCGACGCAATTAGAAGGACAATGCCTCCCTTCAACAGAGCCGAAACCCCCACCAGAGGAATGGGTGTAATCTCCGAGACCTTTAGAAAGATGAAGGGTGTCATCAGGAGCGATCACCCCCAGGTTTCTTTTACTGCGAGAGGGAAGAGAGCCTCTTACATAGTCGATAACCACGAACTGGAGTTTGGAATGGGAGAGGGATCGCCTCTGGCCAGATTGTATGACCTCAATGCTTACATATTGCTCCTGGGGGTGAGCCATCAGAATAACAGCTCTTTACATCTTGCAGAGTACCGCGCCGATTTTCCATCGAGAAAACTTTGCAAAGACGGGGCCCCTATAAGCGAAAATGGAAAGAGAGTCTGGAGAGAGTTCATCGACTATGAGCTCGATACGGATGACTTTGAAACGATAGGAAAGGCTTTTGAAGAAACCTTTCCATCAATTGTCAATAGGGGAGTGGTTGGATATGGAAAAGCAGTGTTGATTCCCCAGGTAGAGCTGGTAGATTTCGCGGTCGAATGGATGACAAAGAACAGGAAGTAAGACTGTCAACTATTTCGAAAGATAGGCTGTTCTACCCCAATTTGAAGAATAGTTTATAATGTAGGAGATATAAGGAAGGAGGAGAAATATGACCAAACTCGTACTGGTAAGGCACGGAGAAAGTACTTGGAACAAAGAGAATCGCTTCACTGGCTGGACCGATGTTGATCTATCCGAAAAGGGTAGAGAGGAAGCAAAGAAAGCGGGGGAAATACTGAAGGCCGAGGGATACAATTTCGATCTTGCATACACTTCAGTTCTGAAGAGAGCAATAAGAACCTTGTGGTACATAATGGACGAAATGGATCTTATGTGGATTCCGGTGATTAGAGACTGGAGACTGAACGAGAGACATTACGGAGCCCTTCAGGGTTTAAACAAAGCCGAAACCGCTGCAAAACACGGCGAAGAACAGGTAAAGATCTGGAGGAGGAGCTATGATATTCGGCCGCCTGCGCTCGAAGAAAGTGACGAGAGATTCCCCGGACATGATCCGAAATACAAATCTCTTTCAGATAACGAACTCCCGAGAACTGAGTGCCTTAAGGACACAGTGGCAAGATTCCTGCCACTTTGGAAAAATGAGATATCCACAGAGATAAAGTCTGGAAAGAAAGTTCTGATAGTAGCTCACGGAAATAGCCTTAGGGCACTGGTCAAGTATCTGGACAATATCCCAGACGAGGAGATCGTAGGATTGAACATTCCGACCGGAATACCTCTAGTTTATGAACTGGATGACGATCTAGAACCCATAAAGCATTACTATCTGGGTGACCCGGAAGAGATAGCAAAGGCACAACAGGCAGTCGCGAATCAGGGGAAAGCAAAGTAATATCTGCCAGCATAAAAAGAAGCTACCCTTAGGGTAGCTTCTTCTATTTGTAGTGTTTCTTATTCCTTTCTCAAATTCATTAGAGCATTTTCAGCCGCTAGAGTTAACGGATAGCTAGTAGGAGCGGCCGTGAGCAGCGGGTGGGAACCGATCTGCATCGTAAGGAAATCGTTCACGGTTATTCCTTTCTGCAAACCTAGACCGATAATATTGATCATCTCTCCGATGCTTTTTCCACCAGCCATCTGGGCTCCAAGAAGAATCCCGCTCTCCTTGGAGAAGATCATTTTGACAAAGATTTCCGACTTGTCGGGAAGCGAACCGGGATGTCTGTCTATTCCCTTTGCAACCCCGACCACGTAATCGAAGTTTTCCATCTTTGCAGTAGACTCCGTAAGGCCTGCCGCAGCGACCGTAAGACCGGCCACTGAAGTGGAGAACACTCCGAGATTTCCGTGATTCTCCCTAACCATCTTGAGGCTGAAAAGATTCGAACCGGCAACTCTTGCTTCAAAAGCAGCTGTGGACGCCAGCATCAGTCTACTGGGTTTTCTAGTGAAGAAACATTTGTGTTCGACACAGTCACCGGCGGCGAAGACGTCTTGGACACTGGTTCTCATGTATTCATCGGCCCATATTCCACCGGTTATACCCCTGTGAACGGGGATGCTTTCCAGAAGCTTTACGTTCGGTCTGTAACCTATTGAAAGTATTACCATGTCTGCTTCGATCTCTTCACCATTGTCAAGTACAACTCCAGAGACCTTATCTTCTCCTTTGATCTCACACAACTTCATCCCGGTGCGCAGCTTCATACCTTTCTTTTCAAGTCTTTCGCTCACCATAGTTCCAAATTCCTTGTCAAAGGCCGCCATCAGTATCTGGTCGACGGCCTCGACCAGATAGACTTCCTTTCCATCTGAGAGGATCTCGTCTGAAACCTCAACTCCTATAAAACCTCCACCAACGACTACGACTTTCTTCGCAGATTTGGCGACAGCACATACACTCTTCAGATACTCTTTGTCCTTGGCTATGGTAAAGACACCCGGAAGCTTGCTACCCTTTATTGGAGGAAATATCGGTTGTGAACCCGTGGCAATAACCAGTTTTTCATATTCGATAGACTCCCCACCGGAGAGCTTAACCATTTTGGAATCAGTGCAGATCTCATCGACTTCATCGAAAATGAAATCGATTCCCAGATCTTCAGCGCCTTTAATAGGCATGGCATTGGCATCTACAGTCGGAAGAGTATGGAATATGTAGGGAATTCCACAGGGGACGACTCCTTCACGTTCCCTTCTGATAACCACAATGCTCTTGTCGGGATAGGTCTTCTTTGCCGTTGTCGCCGTGACGATTCCGGCGGGACCTCCTCCCACTATTACTACGTCCTTTTTCAAGTAACACCTCCAGATAGGATGAGATATATGCTCAGAACATATATTATATTAACACACTTTTCGTACTAAAATGGAGCGGGAGGAAAATAATGAGTCTTGCCGAAAGAGTCATGGAACTTAGCAAAAGGCTGTTTAGAATAGAAGACGCGGATGGCGCTGGCCCGCTTAATTTCGATTCATCCCCCGGGTTATATATTCATATCCCGTTCTGCCCGGATTTCTGTAGCTTCTGTCCCTACAACAAAACCAAATACGACGCTGAATTGACCGTTAGATACTTGAATGCCTTGAAGCGAGAATCCGAACTAGAGAAAATCGAACATTTCAGTTCCATCTACATCGGAGGCGGGACACCTTCTTATGACCTGGACCTTCTGAGAGGAGTCGTCTCCCATTTCAAGGAAACGACGAATGGAGAAATCGCTCTTGAAATCCACCCGGCGGATGTTTCCAGCAAGAGACTTTATGAGATAAGAGAAACTGGCGTTAACTTCGTCAGTCTGGGGATCCAATCCTTCGACGATCACACTTTGAACTCGATGGGGCGAAGGAGACAGGATTCCGGTGTTTCACTGAATTCGATTGCCGAGACTACTTCCGCGGGCTTTGACTTTGTTGACGTGGACTTGATCTTTGATTATCAGCTTGACCGGAGGAGAATTGTCGAGGATCTCAAGACGGCGATTTCTTACGGTCCGGAACAGGTATCCGTCTATCCTATGATGCGTTTCGCAGACACGGCATTTAAAAACACTAAGAACGATCCCGAAAAGGAACTCGAGATACTGGAAGAGCTGGAAAACGTCGCTCCCGCACATGGTTATGTTAGAGATTCTCTCTGGACCTTCAGGAAGAGGGGCGAAAGGAGAAAGTACAGCTCTGTCTCACGAGAATTCTTTATGGGGATTGGCACGAGCGCCTCTTCTTTCAACGGAAAGGAGTTTCGAACAAACACCTTTTCGCTCGATAAATACTTCTCCTTTATCGATTCCGGAAAGCTTCCCGTCAGTAAGAAAATCAAAATGGGGAAGTTTTCAGCGATTCTCTATTACTCTTTCTGGGCACTTTACGGTGGTCAACTAGATCTCCGCCGTGTTGAGGAACACTTCGGAAAGCTTCCGGTGAGGATGAGATGTCTCCTTCACTCGGCAATAGCAAGAGGATATCTCCAAAGAAAGAAGGACATCGTCAAACCAACCAGAAAGGGTACAAGGAAACTCCACATCATCGAAGAATGGCTGACCTACAATTTTATCGATCGAATATGGACCGATTTGAGAAGAGAAGCAAGAGATCATTTTGCTTCGTTAGAATCAACCCTGTAAAAGCTTTCCGGATCTTCGAAAGAAAATCTTCCCACCTTCCCGGCCGCTACCTCTCTGAGAAAAGTGTGGGCTCCTCTGGTTATGTCGAGCGCTCCCTGTTTGGCAAGATAGTTTCTTCTTCTGCAGAATTCCTCGACAAACTCTTCTCCATCGGCAAATTCCTCACCGAGGTAATCCTCGAGGAGACCTTTCCCGTACCTCTCGACAATTAGGGCAAGCACTCTTTCGAAGGCGTCAAGAGGGTCAAACTTCTCATACGGTAGGGAACCGACCGCAAGAAGCTTCGTAGTTATGTGTGGAGATCGGAGATCTGAATATAGAATCCCCGGCGTGTCGAGAACTGATATACTCTCTGAGACGTTTATCCACTGGACTCCACGCGTTATCCCCGGCCTATTTCCAACAGCCAGTGATTTCTTGCCTTTGAGTCTGTTGATAAATGTCGACTTCCCAACGTTGGGCATTCCCACAACCATGAACCTCTTTTCGTAGAACCTGCTTTTCAATAACGGTACTATTTCTCTTATTATGAACTGCTTTGCGTCGGTCGATCTCAGTGAAGCCTCGACAACGCCGCTTCCTTCTGACTTGAAATGGTCTCTCCACATGGAAGTGATCTTAGGATCGGCCAGATCGGATTTGTTCAGAACGACAATACGCTGTTTATTCTGAAACAACCGTTCTGCTTCATAGGCCCTGCTCGAAAGAGGAATTCTAGCATCGAGCAGCTCGACTACTCCATCTACGGACTTAATGTAGTTCTGAATCTGCCTTTTTGCTTTCTGAATGTGTCCCGGATAATACATATGACGACCTCCAGCGTGGATTATATCACGGTTCGGACAAGCGTTATCTGGTTGATATAATATATACGTACCTTAAAACAACGAAAATGATTGAATGGAGGAAAGTACATTGCGTACAAACAAAGCTTCTGTAGTGAAGATCTCGGTAAGCGGCGAAGTTGCACATCCACTAAGGAGAAGCCCTTTCAGACTTGAAGTCGATGGGACTCCAAGACTCTTTCCCGGCACTGGTGGTATAACCTATAACTTCGCTCTTGGAGACAGCGCTTTCAAGATGGTTGGCGACCATGTCGAGCCAGATGTCTCGACAAAGAACTCCGAAGCTGAAAAGAACTCAGCATACGTCGGTTATTCCTGTATCGGAAATTCGGCCACTTTGATCAGCGGAGATGCAAAGGGAGAGAAGGGAATAGTCATAGGCAAGCATGGCGGCATAAATCATGTCTTGATCCACTTCAAAGAAGACATAAAGAAGAAGATGGCGATTGGAGACAAGATACAGGTTGTTGGATTCGGTCAGGGATTGGTACTTGAAGACTATCCTTCAATCAGGGTATACAATATCGATCCTGAGCTTTTAGACAGGATACCCGTTGAAGAAGGAGACGGAAAGATTCACTTCCCGGTAAGGGCAATAGTACCAGGTTATCTACTGGGTTCCGGCTCAGGATCGGGAGATCCTTCAGGTGGAGACTACGACATCATTACGAATGACAGGGCACTCATAAGGAAAGTCGGTCTCGACAGACTGAGAATTGGAGACTTCGTAGCCCTTGAAAATCACAATGACTCTTTCGGTCTCGGAGGATATATGGAAGGCTCCGTTACTATCGGAGTTGTAGTGCACGGAGACTGTATAATAACCGGTCACGGCCCTGGCGTAACGGTAGTTATGGCAGATGGTAAGGGCATAATAATCCCGGAAATAAGTGAAAAATCTAACGTGATCGACTTCATCTGACAGTCTGGACAGAATTGCCGACATATTGAATGGAGGAAAAGATGAGCGGATTCAGACCGGAAGTCTGGGTTACAAGCAAGGAACTTGTATCTCAGGAATCTCTGAGCAGAATGATCGAAAAACTCGAAGGGATTAATCCCGTTAGGGCCTATATACAGGTTGTGAACCGCGCCGACTCTTACTACTCCTCGAATATTCTCCCTCCCGCCGAAGAATTAGTTCAAGACTTCGATCCACTTCAGATGACCATAGAAAAGGCTTGCGGGAGGGAGTTCAGGATTTCGGCATGGATGAACGTCAATCTCGTCTGGGGCTTTGGAAAACAAAGGCCCCTTTCGGAAAGGCATATCTTGAACAGGCGACCGGAATGGGTCACAGTAGATGAGAACGGAACTTCTATGCTTGAGTATCCATCCAGCAACCTGGAAGAAGTATTCGGGCCCTACATAGATCCCGGAATCCCAGAAGTGAGAGAATTCACGGCCCATGTTGCCTCTGAAATCTCTAATTACGATGTGGAAGAGGTTCATCTTGACTTCATAAGGTACCCTTTCAAAAGCTTCGGCTACAATCCGATTGCACTGGCCGAATACAGGAAGTGGCTCAATCAAGAGAAACTTATCGAAAGTAAGGACAGCTTCGATTGCTTCAGAATCTATTTCATAACGAGTCAGGTCTCGATGATCTCTGAAGTTGTCAGGGCTAAAGGGAAAAAGGTATCCTGCGCGGTCTACGATGATTATTCAGAAAGAGCTCTAAGTGAGCGTCTGCAGCCTTGGCTCGAATGGCTAAAGAGCGGGTTGATTGATTCGGCCGTCGTTATGGCATATGGAAAGGAGCCGGATGAAGTGATCTCCAGGGTGGAGAAGATCCGTAGTCTTCATGGATCGCTGAAGGATATTAGAATCGGACTTGGAGCGTTCAACTACGCAGGTCGCTGGGACAAGTTCGTTGAACTCATAAAGAGGGTTCAGAAGCTAAGACCGGACGAGATCACACTCTTTGCCCTTAGCTCAGTTGATGAAGAACTGCGCAAAAGGCTGAGGACGCTATAGTAATTTGAAAGTGAGGCGATTGAAATGCGTAAGGCACTGCTGGTCGTTGATGTTCAGAACGACTTCTATGAAACCGGCGCACTGCCCGTAAGCGATGCGAGCAAGATCAACGTAGTGATAAACAGAGCAATGAAAGACCCAGTATACAGGGTGATAGTTGCAAGTCAGGACTGGCATCCGTCGAATCACATGAGCTTTGCGGTCAATCACGGGAAAGAACCCTTCACGCCGTTTGACAACGGGAAAGGGATCGGTCCAGTCTTGTGGCCTGTTCACTGTCAGCAGGGAAGTCATGGAGCGGAGTTTCACCAGGACATAGAGAGTTGGCTCTTCGACTATATAGTAAGAAAGGGAACTCACCCCTACGTCGACAGCTACTCGATCTTCAGGGAGAACGATGGAACACAGCTTGGAACCGACGGACTTCTCAAGGCACTTGAAATCGAGGAACTAGACATTTGCGGGCTAGCTCTTGACTACTGCCTCAAATACACCGTTCACGATGCATTGATAACCGGCTTCAAAATCAACGTAATAATAAATGGAACAAAGGGTGTAGAAACAAACAAAGGCGATGTTCAGAGAACAATAGATGAATTCAAAAAGGCTGGAGTGGAACTGATTGAGAAATGATTGCCCGATAGAAGGGCCTTGAAGACAAGGAAGAAGAAGCTGAGTAATGGGACACCGGTACACAGCTTTCAGACACTTCTATCTGAAATGAGTACGATTGTCTGTAACGATGCCAGAGTACCTTCAGTACCGGAGATACCTTCATTCACGATAATAACAACTCCCAACGAGGTACAGAGAAAAGCACTTGAACTTGTCGGATTGAAACAACTCAGCAAACGTAGACAGAAATAACCGCTTCATTTTTCTGAAATCCTTTCAGATAGCTATTTCTTGCTTGTTCAGTTCGGGAACTTCAGGTTAACGGTAAACGGCTCTTTACAACGTTCAACGGCTCTTTCGCCTACTGTGCTTCTCAGACATCTTCAGAAGGCAAAAAGTCTCTGTCTTCAGTGATGACTCTATCTATTTCACCGATTTCGGCCATTTTGAACGGGGCGACTATTTCAAACTTGCTGCGGTCAACAAGAAGAATTTTTGCGCTGGAATTGAGAAGCATCCTCCTCTTTATGCTGGCGGAAAAGGGACTCAACTCGAATGTCCCTATATTCTTTCTTAGCGAGGCACATGAAAAGAAGAACTTGTTTGCATAGATCGAACCGACAAGACTCTCCGCTCTGGGGCCAATAAGCGAATCAAATCCGTACTGGAGACTGCCGCCGCTCGACTCAACGGAAAAGCCCTGAACTTTCGAAAGCGCAAGCAGTATGTTGATTCCATTTGTAATTATGTGCAGTTTCTTGAACGCCCTGGACAGCTTCAAAGCGAAAACGTAGCATGTGGTGCTTTCATCTATGAAGAGGACATCATTCTCTTCGACAAACTCGATTGCCTTTGCAGCGATTCTCTCTTTCGCCTCTCTGGATAACCTCAGCCTTTTCAGGAAGAAGCTGTTGGGGTCTGTTTCCTGATTCACCGCTCTTACGACTCCGTATCCGTTGATGACAAGGCCGGATTTCTGCAGATCTCTCAAGTCTCTTCTCAGCGTGACGAGAGAAACATCCATTAGAGATGCAAGTTCTTGAGTGTTGACCGATTCTCTCTCAGCTAGAACTCTTAGGATGTTCTGCCTTCTGTCTTCTTTCTTCAAAGCCATCTGCTCAACTCCGAATATCTGTTTTATCTGACTCTCTTCCTGGCTAATCTTAGAGCTTCTACACCAAGGAGGAGTGCGCCCCAAAGCGCAAGTGTAAGGAACTGACTTATACCAAGGAGGTTCAATCCGCTCGAGATAACCTGCAGTAAAATGAGGCCCAAGAAGACACCAGAAACCTTCCCGAATCCTCCATTCGGATTGATTCCGCCAAGGACCGAAACGAGAACGGTCACCAGAAGATAAGAGGAACCGTAGCCTGCCTTTGCAGAATTGAATCTGGCTATCATTATCAGTGATGCGATACCTGCAAGAAGACCAGATATCATGTATACGAAAATGGTCACTTTGTTCGTGTTTATCCCCGAGAAACTCGTTGCCTTGATATTTGAACCTATCATATAAGTCGACAAACCCAAACGCGTCTTGTTCAACATTATGGCGATGGCTAATGCTACCCCTATCAGAATAAACATCGGAACTGGAATTCCGAGAAAGGTTCCATTGCCAATCACAAGAAGGTTCCTCGGTAGGCCTGAAATGACATACCCTTTGGTTATAACCAGGCTTATTCCTTCGAGAAGGGTCATCGTACCTAGCGTCGCAAGTATCGGAGATACCCCTATATACGCGATTATCATTCCGTTTACGAGTCCCACTATGAGTGAAATCGACAACCCAGCGAGTACGGCCAGAAAGATCGTCCAGCCGAGTCCGGCCCCTCCCGCACTCGAAGCTAGATCACCAGTCAAAATCATGGCCATAATTATCCCGGAGAGATTTGCCGAACTTATGATCGACAGGTTTATCCCGCCTGTAAGCATCGTTATCATCATAGCGAAGGCCAGCACTCCAAGCTCGGGAAGCTGGAAGGCCATAGATTGAAGATTGCTTGGTCTGAGGAACTTGCCGGGGAGAGCGAGTGAAAACAGCAAGACGAGAATCGCAAGTATTACTCCGAGGGAGAAAATCTCGGAATTCTTCGACAGTATTCCTCTCTTAGTGTCACTCTTCGACATTGATTATCGCCCCTTTTCCCTCGCGCAGTTTCCTCTGGTATGCTGTTATTCCTACGCTAATGACAATTATGGCCCCAACGAAGACCTTGTGCCAATAAGAAGAGATTCCCAAAAGCGTCAACCCGTTCTGAACAATGACTATTAGACCAAATCCCAGAATCGTTCCGAGGATGCTCCCCGTACCTCCGGCAAGACTCGCTCCTCCCAGCACAACAGCCGCAAGCACTTCCAGTTCTCTGCCCATCAAAGCATTGGGTGCGACAGTAAGCATCATGTTCGCCTGAACCGTAGAAGCTATCCCTGCAAGAAAGCCCATATAACAATAGACGAAGAGCTGTGTCTTGAGAATGCTTATGCCCACACGTCTAGCCGCTTCCTGATTTCCGCCCACGGCGTAGATATTTCTGCCCAGAGCCGTGTACTTCAGTATTAACCACGTAAGAATAAAGGAAAGAACAAGGATGAGAATCGGTATCGTAATTCCCGAGCTGTCTCCGAATCTAACGAGATTCCTCTCCATGAACCACATAGGAAAGCCATAAATCCAGGTTCCACCGCTAATGAATATGAGAAGACCATAGAAAAGGTTCATGGTTGCAATCGTCACGATTATCGGCGGAGTTCTCAGAAAGTATATGAGCAGAGCGTTGACTAAACCGAGGCCGATACCGACTACTCCACCTATTGCAAAGGCCAGGAACATGTTTCCTCCCCACTGAATAACGATTGTCGCCATCACATACTGCGCAACAGTAGCGATGGCAGTGAAAGAAATGTCAATCCCTCCGGAGATTAGTACAACGAGTACACCCGCAGCCATTATTGCAAGGAAAGAATTGCTTTCCACCATGCCGTAAATATTGGTAAAGGTCAGGAAGCTCGGCTTCATAATAGTGAAAAACAGAGACACTACGACTATCACAAGCAAGAGGTAAAACTCGCTCTTGCCGAATACTTTTCTTAATCCTGAATTAGACCTCGTTGATCTTCTCATACAGCTCTTTCTCCGTGAGCTCGCTGGAGTTATACCTTCCAATTATTCTTCCCGCGCTCATTATATATGTTGTATTGGAATGATAGATCGCTTCTTCGGCTTCATCTGTGATCATGATTATCGAGATACCTTTTGCGGCGAGCTCTCTTATTATCTTGTATATGCTGTCTTTTGCCGCAACGTCTATTCCTACAGTCGGAGAATCAAGAATCAAGACCTTTGGATTTATTGCTAGCCATTTTGCGATTACAACCCTCTGCTGATTGCCACCAGACAGGGTGTTAACAGGAGCGTCTACCGAGGGAATCTTGATTGATAATTCCTCTACCCACCGTTTCACTTCAGTTCTTTCTTTAACCTTGCTCAAGAGCCTGATTCTGGACAGTATTCTCTTTAGAACCGTCAGCACAATATTCTTGCTTACGGGTTGTTCCATAACAAGACCATGTTGTAATCTATCCTCCGGCACGTACGCAATTCCCGCTCTCATGGCGTCCACAGCGCTGACGAGATTGATCTTCTTTCCATCCACAAAGATTTCTCCTTTATCCGGAGGGTTCATTCCGAAGAGTGAAAGGGCGAACTCGGTTCTGCCTGAACCCATTAGTCCTGTGATGCTGACTATCTCACCCTTGTGGACCTTCAGATCTATTTCTTTGTAATTATCTCTCCTTGAGAGTTTCCTGACTTCTATAACAACCACGTCGCCCAAATATGGGGGGAGTTTAGTGTACTCGAATTCCTTGCCTGTCATCAGAAATGAGAGCTTCTGCTGTGTCAATTCAGAAGCATCGAAGACGCCTACTTTCTTGCCGTCGCGAAGAACCGTAACTCGTTGGGCCACAGCCATTATTTCATCGAGTTTGTGGCTGACGAAGATCGTCGAGATTTCTCTGTTTTGCAACTCATTTATCACCCTAATTAGCGAATGGACCTCCTTTTTGCTGAGAGAAGCCGTAGGTTCGTCCATGATCACAAGCCTCGCTTTAGCATTTATTGCCCTGCATATCGCCACAACTTGTCTTTCCGCTATTGAAAGATCGCTGACTTCACGCCAGGAATCTAGAGAAACTCCAATTTTCTCCATCGTTTTCATCGCCTCTTCTTCGGTCTCTTCCCATTTCATAAGACGACTTCGCGCTTCCACTCTGGAAGAGATGGCGATGTTCTCGGCCACAGTCAGATTCGGGAAGAGCGACAGATCCTGGTATATGACCTGAATGCCTTCTCTCACACTATTTGAAGACTTCTGGTGGCTTATTCTCCTACCATCAACATATATCTCGCCGCCGGGATCGGGCGAGTGAATACCCGAGATGATCTTTATCAGGGTGCTTTTGCCCGAACCGTTCTCACCGACCAGGCAGTGGACCTCTCCCTTCTCTATTTCGAAATCGACTGAATCGAGGGCCAATACTCCCCCAAACCTTTTCGTAATATTTCTCATCTCTAACAATTTCTCGGCCATAATAAGATCACCAGAAAGAGAGGGGGCGGACCCCCTCTCGAAATCAGAACCCGTAAGAAAGAGCGTTTTCAGCTGTTATGTCGATCTGCGCGTCGAAATTGACAATGTTTCCATCAAGCGTTGCCTTGCCAAGTCCGGGGATTTCAAATCCGTCAACAACGGCGGGGACTATACTTTCGGGAATCCCTGCTTCTTCGAGCGCCTTCTTTGAATCAAGCAGAGTTTTCGCCAGATAAACCTGTGCAAATCCGGCATCCTTTGGATCCCACAGGTAACCCCACTGCATCAAACCTTGTTTCAGGTAAGGATCAGCGTGACTCGGAATTACCGTACCAACTATCTGAACCTTTCCCTTCATATTTCTCGCATTGAGAGCCTGTGAGGCACCGATCGGGCCTAGAGAACCGAAACCAACAATACCCTTTAAGTTCGGGTAAGCGTTGAGAAGCTCGAGTGTTTTCTGATAGGAGAGCTCCACACTTTCGCCACACGGAATCCTCTCTGTCACCAACTTCATGTTCGGATACTTCTCTGCAACATATGCAAGACCTACATCTGCCCAGAAGTTATGGAGGGGAACTGTGAGCCCACCGACAAATACCGCGAACTCTCCTTCTCCGCCCATCAACTGCGCGAGCTTCTCGAAGTTAGCTTCTCCGAACTTGACGTTGTCTATCGTTTCTACGTCCCAGTCGCCACCCTTTTGATCTGGCGATTCGTGTGTGATGATAATGATACCGTTCGCTCTTGCCTTTTCAAATACGGGCTCAAGAGCCTTCGCATCATTAGGTACTACACAGATAGCGTCGACGCCCTTGGCAATAAGGTCTTCAACTATCTTCACCTGCTGAGCAGGATCTGCATCTGAAGGCCCTATCTGGTAAGCGTTCACGCCGAGTTCTGAAGCAGCATCTTTAACACCGACTTCCATTCTGTTGAACCAGGGGATTCCGCCGATCTTAACAACAACGGCGATTTCGTAGTTGGCTGCTAAGACGGCAACTGTAAAAAAGACACAGAGCAGGAGCATCAGAAGTTTCTTGTTCATTCGCATCCCTCCTTCTATGTGACCGGCAAACCGGCCCATCAAAAAATCGCGGGAAATCAGGCAAGGTTACTTAAGTGATAACTTGTGATCAACCATATTTTATCAATTCATTCTTTCAAATCCACACCCGAAGGCATTTGATTATTGATACTTACAGCTGATGAAGAACATCTAGCCTTTGATAGTCTCGATTTTTGTATGATATCAGCTGTAGTTCCATTTTGAGAGGAAATAAGGGTATTCTAAATAAACAAGCAGACCGATTCACTGTAGATTAAGGGCCATTTGAAGCACTTTTCATGATAGCGCTAGACGCTCATTTTCGACCTAAAGCAGGTGTAATCGTAAGAGTATCCCGTTACTCGTCTCTAATCCGATTTCACATCGAGAGAGTTTTTTTGGTAAGCTTTGTTAGAAGAGATGGTATGAAGTAATCACTTAGTTGATCTATTCGCTCACAATGTCCATCAGTCATGTGTATGGTCTCAAGTATCAATGGGACAGGAGGCAGTAATGAAAGAGGGAGTCCTTTCAATCGATCTGGGAACAATGGGAGTCAAGGTCACTCTTGTTTCCATGAATGGTGAGATTCAGCGATCTGCTTATGCCGAGTATCCGATAATTTCTGAACTACCAGGACAGGCCGAGCAGGATCCTGCGCTCTGGTGGAAGGGGATTATCGATTGTATAAATGAGCTCAAATCTCATGATGCCGGTCTTCCCAAACTTGTAAATGCGATTTCGATCTGCGGTCAGATGCACACACACGTCTATCTAGACTCTGAAGATAACCCCATAGGCCCTTCGATTACCTGGCTCGATCAGAGAAGCAGCGAAATAATAGAGGAATGGAACAAAGATGGAAGGGCGGATAGGCTCTTCGAACTCACATGGAACTTTCCGACAACTACATATGCGGCGCCACAGATTTGCTGGGTGAAAAGACACAGACCACAAGTCTTCACGAAAACGAAGTCGATAATGATCGCCAAGGATTACATAAAGTATCTGCTAACCGGCAACAAAGTCACCGATCCGTCCGACGCGTCTGGGACAGCCGTCTTCGACATAAGAGCGAACAAATGGAGCCCCGAAGCCCTTGCCCTGATAGGCCTGGACGGTCATCTTCTTTCCGATGTAATGCCTTCGGCAAGAATAATGGGCCACATAAACGACAGGGCAGGGAAGGAAACCGGTCTGCTGGAAGGAACTCCAGTTGTCAACGGAGGCTCAGACCACTCTGTAGCCGAATTAGGCTCCGGTCTTCTCGGCGAAGGCGAAGTGTCCTGTATAGTTGGCACGGCCGGTGTTGTTGCGGCCTGCACATCCAAGCCGGTAATAGACCCAAAGAAAAGGGTCATGTGCTGGAGCTATCCCCTGGAAGGCTACTGGGACATTCTGGGAATAACTCAAACTGCCGCTTCCAGCTTAACGTGGTTCAGAAACACATTTGACAAAGACAGAAGCAACGAAGTCTTCGAAGAATACTCTTCGATGGCCGAAAAGGTTTCTCTCGGATCTGAGGGACTGGTCTTCCTCCCCTATCTTATGGGAGAGAGAACACCTCTCTGGGACTCAAAGGCTCGCGGTGTCTTCTTCGGGCTTACAATCAAGCATTCCAAAGCCCACATGGTTCGGGCAATCATGGAAGGGGTATCCTTTTCAATAAAGGATTGCATGAAGGTCGTTGAAGAGCTGGGTGTGAGTTTCGACAGTGTGAATGTCATGGGCGGAGGGAGCAAAAGCCCTGTTTGGAGAAGAATCCAGTCCGATGTCTATGGAAAGAGAGTCATGACGCTCGAGACCCAGGACACCGGCTCTATAGGAAACCTAATACTCGCCCTTCTTGCAACAAAGGAGATACGCGACCCTTTAGAGGCGGCCCGTCTCGTAAGGCATGTCGAGAGAGTCGATCCCGATCCTGCTAGAACAGAAAAATACGACAACTTATTTGGTATATATAAGAGAATTTACGATAAAACCCGTTCAATGATGGCAGAATTGGAGGCGTATACGAATGAATAAAGATGAATTTGCAGGTCAGGTGCTGGATGCCTGTAAGAGAATGGAAGACCGGGGTATGACGGTGGGAACATGGGGAAACATAAGCGTCAGGATCAATGATGAAACCTTTCTCATAACTCCAAGTGGCATGAGTTACGGGTGTCTGAAGATCGATGATATTGTGATGACAGACATGAGAGGCAATACTATTGACAGTAAACGAAAGCCAAGCATAGAGCATGCCCTGCACAGAATGATATACAAACACCGGCCTGATGTTGGGGCGGTTATCCACACTCATCCTCAGTACTCTACGGCTTTCGCTATTGCAAGGAAAGATATTCCTGCCGTTTCCGAAGAACTCGTACAGATAATTGGAGAAGGTGTCAAATGTGCAGAGTACGCATTGCCCGGAACAGAAGAACTCGCAGCAAACGTGGTCTCAGCCCTAGGCAACAACAACGCTGCGCTGCTGGCTAATCATGGAGCAGTCTGTGTTGGCGGCGACCTGAGCGATGCCTTCAAGGTAGCCGAGGTACTTGAGAAATCCGCAAAGACTATCATCATGGCGACTATCATCGGAACCCCCCGGGTAATTTCTCATGATGACTGCCTAAAAATGCAGAATTTCGTGAAGTATCACTACGGACAAAAAAACTGAACGCAGATCAACAAAGCTTAATTATACTGACTTCAGAGCCGATTCGATGTCGGCTCCTTTCTTTATCAGTAGTCAACTTTCTACATTTTCACCAGACTCTCCAATTATTCGGAAAATGGCATTACAATATGGCATGATTGTGATTGACAAGTATACAAAACTTCGAGGGGGGTTTTAGCATGATTCTACAGGGTATCGATGTTCTACAAAGAAACGAATTTGCCGATTTGAAGAACAAGGTAGTCGGTCTTGTTACAAACTACTCATTTGTCGACTCTAATCTTAACTGGGGAATAGATCTCTTATTTGAAAACGGAGTCAATGTGAAGAAGATATTCACACCCGAACACGGCCTTGGAGGAGTTGCCGACGGAGCACACGTGAGCGACGATCTCCATCCGAAATATGGCGTTCCCGTAGTGAGTCTATATGGAAACAAGCGCAAACCTGTGCAGGAAGACCTCGAGGGCCTGGGTGTACTGGTATACGACATACAAGACGTAGGGCTTAGGTTTTATACGTTCATCTACACTCTAGCCTATACAATGGAATCAGCGGCAGAAGCCGGTATTCAGTATACTGTACTTGACAGGCCGAATCCACTGGGCAGAGGAGTCTTCGGGAGCAGAATAGACGACGAGTTGCAAACCTTTGTTGGCGGGTATAGACTGCCCCTCCAGTACGGTCTTACGGCCGGAGAGCTCGCCCTATACTTCAAGAAGCTCAAGAAACTCGATCTCGACCTGCAAGTCGTGAAGCTAGAAGGCTGGAACGGCGAACCTCACGATGCCACGTCTCTTCTTTGGAATGTGCCTTCACCAAATGTGCCGACCTACGAATCCCTTCTCGGCTATGCGGGAACCTGCTTCTTCGAAAGCACAAACGTCTCCGAAGGTCGCGGCACGTTCAAGCCCTTCATTCTTATAGGAGCTCCGTGGATCGACGGATCGGATTTCGCAGCATATCTGAGAAGAGAGTTCCCCGAACTCAGATTGCGGAGCCGCGAATTCATGCCCTTCTACCGGAAGTACGCAAACGCCAACTGCAGCGGAGTCGAGTTCTTTCCGAGTAATGACAACAACTTCTTTGTGATAACTTTGAAAATGATGGAGTATTTGCTAAAATATGAACAATTTGAGATAATGGATCGCTCAGACGATCTGATCGGTATTAAAAAAAGCGCACAAAAGATAAGAACTCGGAAACTCGACTACTATCAGTGGAAGGAGTCAGGGATGGAGTACATAAATTTCGTCGAAGATTGCCTTCTCTATCCCGGTGAACTGAACTATCGTGATTGAAGGGGGCCATCATGGGGGAAACACCGATTCCACTATACTACAAGTTGTATGTTGACTTGAAGGAATCCCTCAATTCAGGCAAGTATCAGAAGGGTGATAAGCTTCCCACAGAAAAGGAGCTCTGCCAGCAGTATAGCATAAGCAGACTTACTGTCAGGAGAGCAATGGATGAGCTTAGAAGAGAGGGGTTCATCGAAAGACTCAAAGGGAAAGGTACCTTCGTCACAGGATCTAAGCGCGAAGAACAGCTTGCCATACTCACAGGATTCACGGATGAGGCGAGAAAGCGCGGCAGCGAAACCCGTTCTGTGGTTCTCGAAAACAAACTTACAAGAGTCCCTGCAGACGCGGTTGAGCTCTTCGATATTCCGGCCGATGCAATGGTCGTGCTTCTGAAGAGAGTAAGATTTCTTGAAGGCGAACCCTATGCAATTGAAGAGGCTTATCTGAACGTGGGAGCCGATATTCGCTTCCTGAACATTACACAAAGAGACATGGAAAAAGAATCTCTGTACGGGATTTTGAGAAAGGAATTCAACATAAATATCTCTTATGCCGAAGAAGAAATGGAACTCACTAGACTTAAGAAAGAAGAGGCTCGCTTTCTTCGTCAAGAACAGGACGACTGCGCGATAATGAGAAAGAGATTTACTTACACAAAGAGCGATATCTGCATTGAGTATGTGATCTCATTGTACAGAGCAGACAAAAGCAAGTTCAGAATCGTCAGAAGAATATGAACCGTGGTTGGGGGTAGCAGGTAGGGGGTAGGAAAGAACAAAGGAACTGGTCTATCGTTGAGCGGTTGTCCGTTCGTTGAGGAGAACAATAGCAGATGCAAGTTCCAAGCAACAAGAACGAGGCTAGGGATTGGGGTTAGGAGGTCGGAAGAGCAACAGAAGCTGGTTTGCCGTTGAACGGTCTTCTGTTCACCGAGGAGAATTCGCTTTCGTTCCACAGCGAGGATCTGTTCTTCGTTCTTGGTCAGACCATTTTCAGAGAGTAGAGAGAAGGGAAAAGCAAAGAGGGCAAGTAATGATCTGGGATCTCGAAAAGCTCTTTAATCCCCTCTCGAGAGGGGGTGTGTGCATATTCCGTAGTGTTCCTATACGGGATCAGGTTCTTGATCTCGATAACGGACAACGATAATCAATCTCGTCCTCTCAGTGAGCACAGCGAACTCTCGACAATGCTCTTTCTCGACCCGTCTTATTGAAGGATCGAGACGCTAAAACAATTTCAGATGACGGCATTTGTCGTTTTTTTACTCTAGGCAACTTGCAACTGACAATTTGCAACTGCTCTTTCGAAGGACGGCTCTTCACAGCGTTCAGCGTCTTCATCAGAGCAAACATCGGATTTGTGCCCGACATAGTCGGAACTGGCCTCGCCGAAGGCGAGACTGGCCAGGCGGAGGCTGACTGGCCTGCGTCAGCAAATGAGTATTATCTGCACTCCTTGAACATCTCCGACATCTTCAAATCCATTGTTCTCGATTAACGACTTGATCTTTTCTCTGTCAAATTTCATCTTCTTTTCCCCCATTCTTCTCTTCCATTCTAGAGGGTTTACACAGTCTTCTTTACATACACGATCCTGTTGTCGAACTTCTCTCTTTTCTTCTAGCCTCCTATCGCGTAAGCGACAGCATCACTTCCCCGGACGTTTCTCCGGGCATCACTTCCTCGCGCCAGCGCGCCTCACTTCCAGACGAAGTCGGCATCTGCTCCTGCCGTAGGCAGCCTTGCGTCCGCCGATGTTCTTCGGCACCTTGCGTCTAGTGTTTTATAGTAGCATCACTTCTGCTTTCCCGGAGAACGATGGACCTTTGACGGACAACAACTACCAGTTCTCGCCTTCTCGTAGCGAAGCTCTCGACAACGCTCTCTTTCATTGTTCTTCTGAACTAACGTTGCCACCTCATCCGTCAAATATCACGAATATAAAATGGAAGGCACCAGGCAGGGTGATTAAGTAAATGACAGAAGCCTTAATACGATGTTTTGCAGACATTACCCGAAGTATGATATAACTAAGTATTCGAAAGCCGAGTTATGCACTCCATTTTGATGAAATTTCGATTTAAGGTATTATTGTATAGACGTTTTTTCACTATTGAAAGTGGGTTATGCTTTCTTATAAGGGGAGGAAAGGATGAAGATAAAGGATCTGCGTTTCACCGAAAAGAAATGGGACTTCGTAAAGCCTTTTCACATTGCAAACAACGTTTCCAACTCCAAAGTGAATATTGAAGTTGAATTGGTTCTGTCGGACGGAACGATCGGTCTCGGAGAGTCTTCTTCGTCCTTCAGAGTGAACGGGGAGAGCGGAGCAGCCATCTTTCAGCTCCAGAAAGAAATTCTTGAAATGATTAAAGATTTCGACGTCCGAGATTACAGGAGAATTTTCGCAAAGCTCGATGCATACTCGAGAACGGCTCCCAGTTTGAAGGCTGCCATTCAGTTTGCCACCCTTCACGCCTTTTCCAGATTGATCTCTACGCCTGTCTATCAGATTCTTGGCGGGATGAAGGATTACGTTGAGACAGACAAGACAGTGAGCATCGGCAGTCTGGAAGAGACGGTCCATGACGCTAAGGAGATCTTCGAAGCCGGCCACAAAGTTATCAAAATGAAGGTCGGCGAAGATGTTAAGAGCGACATTGCCAGGATACTGGCAGTCAACGACGAGATCAAGGGTGTCAGGTATGTGATAGATGCAAACACAGGCTATACACCCAAAGAGGCTTTGAGATTCATAGATGCAATGTACAGAAACGACGTGCCCGTGGGGATATTCGAACAACCGGTGCCTGCCGAAGATTTCGAAGGACTGAAAATAATCAGGCAGGGCTCCATGTATCCAGTCGGTGCAGATGAAAGCGCTAAGACAAAGTATGACGTTATGAGACTCATAAAGGAAGGGGCAGTCGACTATGTCAATATCAAACTTATGAAGTCGGGACTCTCAGATGCTCTTGCAATTGTAGAGATGTGCAACAGCGCTGGTATAGGTCTTATGATCGGCTGCATGAGCGAGTCTGGTATAGGAGTCTCTCAGAGCGTTCATTTCGCGGCCGGAACTGGCGCATTCACTTATCACGATCTAGATTCTCATTTATTGCTTAAGAATGTCGATCCTGTCGGGTTCAGACAGGAGAAAGATAGACAGTATCCTATTCTGTTCTAATTCTGTCATCACCCTTTAGTGGAAAAGGAGGTGCAAGAATGAAGCGAAGCTTCATGCTAGTTTTCTTAATGGTACTTATCGTTGCGGCAAGTGGATTTGCTGCAACCCCGAAGGACACTCTTGTAATAGCTGCAAACACAGGGATCTTCATAACTATGGATCCGGCCGTTGCCTATGAGGTCTTCCCGAACAAGATCGTCGCAGCCCTTTATGCCCAGTTGGTAAAGCTGGAGGCAATCGACGGCGTTATCGTTCCGGTTCCCGACATCGCCGAGAGCTGGGAAATCTCCGAAGATGGACTGACCTACACCTTCAATATAAGGAAGGGAGTCAAGTTCTCAAATGGTGATCCTCTGACAGCCGAGGATGTTCTCTTCTCCCTGAAGAGGCCCATAATTCTCGAGTCGGTTTCTGCATGGTTCCTGGTCGATATCTTCGGCATAAACAAGGACAACGTGGATGAGAAGATAAAGCAGATCGACGATTACAATGTGTCCATAACGTTGAACGCTCCTTATGCCGAGAACATCACTCTCGGGATTCTATCCAACATGTTCACAGGTATCGTCAACAAAGACGTAGTCCTTGAACACGAAGTCGATGGAGACCTTGGTGGTGCATGGCTTACAGACCACTCCGCAGGCGCCGGTCCATACGTTCTCGTTCAGTGGGAAAGAAACAACGTTATCCTTCTTGAAGCCAACCCCCATTACTACGGTGAACAGCCTCCTCTGAAGAGAATCATGGTAAGAGACATTCCAGAGGCATCGAACCAGAGGCTTCTTCTCGAAAGAGGAGACATAGACGTTGCCTGGGATCTCACACCTCAGCTACTGGAAGAGGCCAAGAGAAATCCCGACGTCGTTGAAGTCAAAGTTCCTGGACACTCTAACGAATATCTCGCGATGAACGCGACCTGGGGACCCCTTGCAAATCCGAAGGTAAGAGAAGCCGTAAGGTTCTCAATCAATTACGAAGAGATAGTCGAAGATATTATGCTAAACAACGCTCTCCTCGTACAGGGTTTCATAAACAAGGGCTACTTCGGATATGTCGAAGAGAATCCATTCTATCAGGATATCGAGAAGGCCAAGGCTCTCCTTGCCGAAGCCGGTTATCCTGACGGATTTGAAGTTGAACTGCTGACCAGCAACACGGATACAAGAAAGGCCGAAGCCGAAAAGATCCAGGCCGACCTGGCGCTTTCAGGAATAAAGGCAAATATCGTGATAATGCAGTCTTCTCAGATGTATGCCAAGTACAGGGCTCAGGGTCATCAGATGATCATTGCCGGCTGGGGTAACGATTATCCAGACCCGGACAACCTTGCAATGGCTCACGCAAGCTACAGGGCAAACCAGCTCGCATGGAGAAATGCATGGTTCGATGATTACGCGGCGACTCTGTGTGAATGGGGTCAGATCGAGCCCAATCCGGACAAGCGTGAACAGATTTACAAGGACCTGACGGAATACTGGTTCCACAATGGACCCTTTGCAATGCTTTACCAGACTGTAGAGTTCTGGGGAATTCGCAAAGAAGTCAAGAACTTTGAAGAAGCCGCTTTCGGTTACGGAATGCTGTTCGACTTCACCAAGGTATCTAAGTAAAGTTTCCCCCGCCCCGCTCGAATGAGCGGGGCGTATTCTTTCCCAAAAATCAGATATTGATACGGGGGTAAATCTATGAACTTCGGACAATTCTTACTCAGAAGACTATTCTTAATGATCATTGTTCTCTTTGGAGTCGCCTGTATTGTCTTCTTCATAGCAAATGTCATACCTGCCGATCCAGTCGGTGCGATTCTTGGAGGCAATGCACCTCCTGAGGCCGTTGATAGACTTAAAGCAAAGTTGGGCTATGACCAGCCACTTATAATCAGATTCGGTAAATTCATCACCGGAGCAGTTAGAGGAGATTTCGGCATTTCTTTGAAAACTTCAAATCCCGTTATGGAGGATATCAGGAACTATTTCCCTGCCACGATGGAACTGGCTCTCGTCGCGATAACGATCTCAATCATACTGGGGATAACTCTGGGGATCTTGTCGGCCGTTCACCGCAACAAAGCCATAGACCACTTTTCTAGAATCTTCTCTATACTAGGAGTCTCGATGCCGGTCTTCTGGATTGGTCTTCTTCTGTTGCTTGTATTTTATTTCAAGTTGGGCTGGCTTCCGGGAAGCGGAAGACTAGGCTTTTTCACCTATCCGCCACCAAGAGTAACAGGCATGTACCTGATAGACTCGATTATTGCGGGGCAGTGGGACACATTTAAAGAGGCCCTGCTGCACATACTTCTTCCTGCGTTCGTCCTCGGTTACAATGCAACAGCCTCAATAGCTAGAATTACCAGGGCCAGCATGCTCGACGTGTTGAGGCAGGATTTTATAAGAACGGCAAAATCAAAGGGTTTGAGAAAAAACGTAGTTATCTATCGCCATGCACTACGTAATTCTCTGATACCAACCGTTACGATAATCGGACTCGTATTTGGAAGTCTGCTGGAAGGAGCCGTTCTTACGGAAACGGTCTTCTCCTGGCCCGGTCTGGGTAGATACATAACCACCGGAATGCTCTTCCTTGACTACCCGGCAGTAATGGGCGGTACATTGTATATAGCCTTGATATATTCAATTGCGAATCTGATCGTGGACATTCTTTACGCTCTTCTCGATCCAAGGATGAGGATGTGATCTAGATGGAAAAAACCGTAAAAGTATCTAAACCATTCATGGATGATTTGAAGCATACAGTCTTTCTTTGGAGAAAGAGCCGCCTCACGATGATCGGATCGGCGATAATCCTTGTCTTCCTTCTTATGGCGGCCTTTGCACCACTTATAGCTCCTTACGACCCGGTCCAGCAGAATCTGCAGATAAAACTGCAGGCTCCGAGCTGGCAGCATCTCTTTGGAACGGACCAGTTCGGGAGGGACATTTTCAGCAGGGTTATCATGGGATCCAGGATCGCGCTCTGGATAATCTTCCTGGTATCGGTCATCAGCGGATCCATAGGAATTATCGTAGGCGTTACGGCTGGCTATTTCGGCGGAATTGTCGACGAAGTGCTCATGAGAATAACGGACATGTTCCTAGCCTTTCCCAGTCTGGTCCTCGCAATGGCTTTTGCGGCAATGCTGGGGCCGAATCTGACAAACACGATCATAGCCATATCCGTTGTCACGTGGACTACATACGCGAGGCTTTCAAGAGCGGAAGCTACAAAAGTCAAATCGCAACCATACATTGAAGCGATTCGGGCGGCAGGTGGCGGAAATCTGAGAATTATGTTCCTTCACGTTCTGCCGATGTGTATTTCTCCCGTTCTTGTTCAGATGACTCTCAGAATGGGAACGATCATCCTCACCGCGGCAAGTCTCGGCTTCCTCGGGTTGGGAGTTCAGCCTCCCACGCCAGAGTGGGGAGCCATGGTTTCCGACGGCAGGAACTACCTGATCGACCAGTGGTGGATTTCTACTTTCCCTGGAATATTCATCGCCTTTGTCGTTCTTGGATTCAACCTCCTCGGTGACGGAATAAGAGACATGCTCGATCCAAGGTTGAGGAGGTAACAGTATGGAGCTGAGAGGAAAACTATTAGATATATCTAACCTCAAAGTATCTTTCTACACATACAGGGGAGTAGTGAAGGCTCTCAACGGAGTAGAACTTTGGATGGATTCCGGAGAGAGGCTAGGAGTCGTGGGTGAGACCGGTTGTGGAAAGTCTGTCACGTCGTTAGCGGTAATGCGCTTGATCGAACAGCCTGGAGAGATCCAGGAGGGAAAGATAATCTTCAACGGTAGGAATCTTGTAGAATTATCTGAAGAGAAAATGAACAACATACGAGGCGTAGAAATGTCGATGATCTTCCAGGAACCGCGCTCATCGCTGAACCCAGTAATGAAGGTAGGCTATCAGATAGGAGAGTCAATTGCAAAATCCAAGAAGATCAAGATCAAACAAACCTACCCAGAGGTCAAAGAGATACTCCGCCTTGTCGGCCTTGATCCCGAAAGAGTTATGAACAGTTATCCTCATGAGCTAAGTGGAGGAATGTCGCAGAGAGTAATGATAGGAATGGGACTGGCAACCCATCCTAAGCTGCTCATTGCAGACGAACCCACATCGGCTCTAGACGTTACGATCCAGGCTCAAATTCTCGAATTGCTGGACGAACTCGCAAGGAAGATGGGAAACGCTGTGATGTTGATCACCCACGACATGGGCGTGGTGGCCGAGTTCTGCGACAAAGTCCTTGTCATGTATGCCGGGAACTCAGTAGAGTATGCTTCGACAGCAAGGCTGTTCGAAAAGCCGTTACATCCTTATACGGGTGGTCTGCTTCAGGCAGTGCCGAGGGTAGGTAGGACGGACGAACTGAAGGCCATAAAGGGTACGGTTCCCGATCTCGTGAACCCCCCGTCCGGCTGTCGCTTCCATCCCAGGTGTCCACATGCAATGGACATTTGTAAGGTAGAGAGACCACAATTCCTAGAAATAGAACCCGATCATTATGTTGCCTGCTATCTCTTCAAAGGCAAGAACGAGGTGAAAGAAGATGGCTGAGACTTTGATCAAAATAAGAAATCTTAAGACTTACTTTCCAGTGAAGAAGTCCATCTTCTCGAAAAAGCTATTCGTTAGAGCCGTCGACGACGTGAATATGGACGTTCCGAAAGGCTCTACATTTGCCGTTGTAGGGGAATCTGGTTCAGGTAAGACAACTCTTGCGAGAACCGTTCTGAGACTTATTGAACCAACTTCAGGAGAGATCGAGTTCGATGGAAAGAATATTCTGGAACTAAAGGGCAAGGACCTGCTTGAAGTGAGAAGAAATATGCAGATCGTCTTCCAGGACCCGTACAATTCGCTTCATCCCAGAAAACTGATTAAGAACATAATTGGGGAAGGGATGAAGATTCATTTCAAGATCACCGACATCGAAATAAGAGACAGGATAGCGGCCGTATTGAAAGAAGTAGGGCTGATAGACGATCATATGTACAGATATGCGCACGAGTTCTCGGGTGGGCAACGCCAGAGAATCGCATTTGCGAGAGCTATGGTTCTCAAACCGGAGTTCATTGTCCTAGATGAACCTACTTCGGCGCTGGACGTTTCGGTCCAGGCCATGGTTCTCAAGATGCTGAAGGAGATAAAGGTCCAGGAAAGTCTTACCTATATGTTCATAACTCACAACCTTTCTCTCGTTGACTACATAGCCGATAAGGTCGCCGTCATGTATGTGGGAGAAGTTGTCGAAATGGGAGACAAGACAACGATCTTCAATCACCCTTCGCATCCTTATACTGATTTGCTGATGGCTTCCAATCCAATCCCCGATCCGAAGTTCGTAAGGGAAAAGCGGCTGCTGAAGGGTGAGATACCCAGTTCGATAAACCCCCCTTCTGGATGCAGATTCCATAACAGGTGCCCGTTCGCAGATGAGAGATGCGAGAGGGAAGAACCTGAGTTGAGGGAGACAAAACCCGGTCATTTCGTAAGGTGCCACTATCCCCTCTGAGGTCTTAAGACTACTGAGAGGCATGTCCCTAGAGGCATGCCTTTTTTAATACTTGCTACTCTGATACTTTGATCTTTGACTTCTGTACTATGAGAACTCCGAGAAAAATGCCCACCATAGAGAGGATCATAAGAAAATTGATCTTCTCTCCGAGAAAGATAGCTCCGAGCGAGACAGCAACTAGGGGATTGATATAAGCATAAGTACCCGCCTTTGTTGCAGGCCACTTCTGAAGAAGATAGATGTAGCTGCTGTAGGCAACCAAGGACCCGAAAACAATGAGATAAGCGATTGCTAGAACCGAGTTCATCGAGAACCTTACTCTTGAGAACTCACCGGTTATTGCCGAAACGAACATCAGCCCAACACCGCCTGCAAACATCTGAATCCCGATGTTCGAGACTATGGAGCTGTTCCCCTTGAACGTTTTTGACAGTACCGTTCCAGTAGACCAGAGGAAGCTAGCAGAGAGGAGCACCAGGATTCCGGGGATGTCGATAGAAATACCGTGTTCGGCCGGAACCAGAAGAAAGTAGACACCAAAAAAACCCAGCAGAAGTCCAGAAAGCGCCTTCAAAGTCAACCGAGTCGTTCTTATGAAAAAGTGCTCCAATACCCCGGCAAAGATCGGGATAGTAGCCATTATGAGAGAAGCAACACCTGAATCTACCCACTGCTCTGCAAACACAACGAGGCCATTTCCACCCAGCAGCATGAAAAGACCGATAAGCGACAATCTTGAAAACTCGCTCTTGCCTGCAGGGAAGGCGTAGCCTCTGATATATGAGAAAACAATCATTATTAAGCCAGCTATGAGGAACCTGACCCCGGCAAAAAACATTGGCGGCATGCCCTCAACACCGATCTTTATGGCCAGATAGGTCGATCCCCAGAAAAAACTGACGAGAATATAAGCGAGGATCGCCATTCCATCTCCACTTTTCTTCAAGACACGACCTCAGGCTTCCGAGTGGTAATCGGAGTAATGATCGAATTATCCAACAATATTTAGTCAAAAACAATACGGTTTAGAAACTTTTGTGAGAAGTGGTAAACGTCCGTGCTAGCGGGTACGGCGTAGGGGGTAGGAAAGAGCTACGGACAGAGGTTACCCGTTGACCGTCCTCCGTTCTTCGAGGATTCTATCGAAGGACGGCTCTCATGCCCGGCTAAGTCGGAACTGGCCTTTGCGAAGTAAAGACTGGCCTGCACAGCAGACTGGCTTCCAAATCGCCTCCTGCCAAAGGCAGCATTGCGTCCACTGATGTTCTTCAGTACATTCCGTCCCGGCATGTTCTTAGCAGGCATAGCGTCGGCCGATATTCTTCGGCGCCTTGGGTCTGGTGTTTTATAGTAGCATCACTTCTGCTCTTGGACGGAATCCTTTACCAAGAACGAAGAACCTGGACGCGTAGTATCAGAAGGAATAACCGTTTTATTACCCTCTTGATCTTCGTACCTCTTTCCTCACTACTTTTGCATCGAATCTCATCTAAGTGCGGTTCTTCACAGCGCTCAGCGGTCGGCAAAAATGAATGTAAAGTCAGTCCTCTTTTTACTAAGCTGACGCCTAAGAAAAAATCGACTAATATTCATTGGATCTTGAGATGAACCAGTTGCCGGATATCTTTTTCACTGTCCAGTTATACTTGCGATGATCATCGGGACCTGACGTCCAGTCTATTACGGCGCTGAATTCTACTGTCGCTTCAGTTGTTCCAACGTTGAAGTCCACTTCAACGTCTCCCCTGTCGAAGAAGATAACATCTCTTCCTTCGAATCTGCTTGAATAAGCGTCTATAATCTGTGTATAAGATTTCTCTGCCGTGTTTATTAGCGCCGGATTCGTATACAATTCTGCAAGACACGCGGCATTTTCATCTTCCTAATACTTCTCGAAATCGCTAACAAGCTTGGTAACTTTTACCATAGGATCAATGAAGAAGCATCCCGAAAGAAGCATTAGCAAAATCGCCAAAGAAGACGTTATCAGCATGATCCGGTTCATTTTCTCGCCTCCAATTCTCACTTTGGCCTCTGAGAAGTCATGAATAACCACAACGGACCACGAACTTTCCTTACAACAAGTGATTTTAGCACCATTCCAAATAGAACGATCGCGAAATGCAGACTAGACTGTTTAAGAAAGCAAGTCAAATCATCGATCATTGGCAAAGCCTAGGATTTATGGTTATCTGTAATACCCTGATAGTGAAAACTATCGAGTACTTGACCCAAATTGGGATAAACTAATGGTAGTAAAGGAATGGGGGTGCGTTTATGAAGATATGCTTCGTTTTGCTTTTATCTCTACTTGTATTTGTTTCTACAGGCCTGGCACAAGAGAGCGCCGAGGTTCTAATTGTTGGCGACCCGGACGGCCACTATAAGAGTATTCAGGCAGCTATCGACGCTGCCAATCCCGGCGATACAATAAAAATCCTTCCTGGAACTTACAAGGAGAGCCTTTCAATTAGCAAAGAGATAATGATTGAAGGCTCCTCAAGAGACGAAGTAACAATAGTGCCCGAAGAGGGAAAGGATCTCGGGATTTTCGTCAGAGGTGCGAAGAGTTTCTCGATAAAAAGTGTAACAGTTCTTGCCAGTGGCGCAGCCATAAACGTATCCAGGTCCTCCGGCCAGATCAAAGACGCCTTCATAGCGGGCGGCCGCTTTGGAATCTCTTTCAGCGGCGCAGGAATGACTCTTGAGGTGGTTGATTCCTACATCACATGCTATGACGGCATGGATAACGAGGAGTATATAGAAACGAGGCTGGCCGGAATCTATGCGTATGGTAATGCCACTCTGAGTGCCGAAAACTCCGTTTTCGAAAGGAACGGAGTTGGAATAAGCCTCACAAATGATCTGAAGTACAACATCACAGGATGCACATTCAAAAGAAATACAGTGGGGGTTTCACTTGGTGGCAATGCTACTGGATCTATCTCTGAGAACGTGGTTACCGAGAACGTCGAAAACGGGATCCTGATCAACTCATCTTCCGAAACCAGGCTGGAAGGTAATATCTTCTTCGGAAATATCCGGCATGGTCTCGACCTCTATCTGAATCGATGCACTGAGTGTGAATGCGGAGGCGATGAATTTAACGGGACTGTTGTCGGTTTGGGAAACAGGTTTGAGTCCGAAGATGAGATCTGTCCTATGGACTTCTGGGATGAAAGCTTCTACAGCTTCGATAAGGATCTGGGCAAGGGAGTCGAACAAGACTAGGCTAGAACATTACAGCACAATTCCCTCCAACATATAGCAACCATGTTTTTCGTTCGCTGGACGGAGCTTTTCATAGTATTCTTCTTTCAGAAGCTTTCCAGATCAAAGAATGTAGACGGTTTGATCGCATATAATTCTTCTGTATATCTATTATTTCAACTCACTGAGTAATGCAACTCGCAACTTCTTTTCAGAAATAAATTTACACATTGAATGGTAATTCATTACAGATACATCATTCAGCAAATGCATGGTATACTAATGTATGAAGGTGAGATGCGGAAATGAGACGGGACAGGTTTCATAAAACAGTCTTTGTAGTGTTTACGATTGGTTTGGCTAAGCCGTGATGACAATGGTAATCGCCTTGATCAACCTTGCTGACGCAAATATTTCTTCAAAAGCTTTCAGAGAATATCTCGACGAGTCAAACGTTATCGAGTCCAACCCTTGAGAAGTTCTACAATCCTGCGATATCCCGGCCTGCAGATTGGTACGTATCTAACCAATTTAGCTTACATTTTCAGTTTCAAGCCCAGAGAGATGTTTTCATTTGCAGCTATTAACTCGGCGCTTAGTGTTGCTTGGATAAGAATTCTGAAAGTAAAAACCTCAGACACCTTCAGGGCTTCGAAGCCTCTCATAGATCTTCAGACGGGAATCTGTGTAATTGATACTTGAAGAAGGCAACCCTTAACTAGCAGTGGGTTGTGCTTCTACTGGAGCAAAGACAATTGATAAGAATGAGAACAGATGCCCTAAAAGTGACCTCTGTTCACTAATTATCCGATTCTCACTTAAGCGTTTCCACATTTCCACAAACTCTGTGCAGAATCAGAATGAGTTGAAGTCGGTTCCACCCACGTTCCGGGAATTTTCGAACAGCGACGCTCACTCAGGTCTTCCGACTTGCATCAAAATCTTCGTCAGATACTGACTCTCCGGGAATTCTGGCCCGTTGTAGTACTGCTAATAGACGCTACCTGTGGGGACATATCCGTTCTTGCCTATCATTCGGCCATTTCGCTGTACACCGTCTCCATCTGGCTGTATGGACCCATGTAGACAGAAAAGACGCTTAAATGCAGCTCTGAATGATGTCACCTTTTCCGGGCAGATCGAATGAAACTGGGAAATCCTATCTCAACATCAAGATTTTGCATGTCCATGTTGTGATAGGGAACAAATGGGATATCGGCAGGGGATTCTCCCATCTCGCCAAAATAGGCGGCAGTCTCTCCATATTTTTTTCCAAAGAGAGAAGGTAGATTCTGAACGCTCGTTTTTGTGCGGACAACCAGAGTGGAACTTGCGCAGCGCTTCAATAATGCGATAGGTGTTAGCCTCGGCATAATAACCCCCTTTAATTCTTCTCGTGACTGTTGTCTTGTCAATAGTATGTCCAGGTAGATCAGATCAACTCAATCAAACGGGGCCAAACTAATAATAATACATTTTCCTGAAATACCTGCGCTTCATGAGAAATTCAAGGCGTATGACATGACCAGAATCAAATACTACCGAACCAGTACCGAGCTGTCATTACTCTCTTGCGAAAGCCATGTGTAATCCGAGTCAACGGGATAACCCTTCATCAATGCGGACGCAGCGCCGGACATATTCTCACCAGACAAAGTCCCTCACATGTTCAGGATGAAAACAGTATCCTCTTTTAGGCTGATCAGAGTCACTTCAATTTCAACCTTTCCAAACCTCGTCACTTTGCCTTAAATGGTTCCCGTGAAAGTTGAAAAAGGAACTAGCGCAGTTCCGCTGAAGTTGGCTCCTTTCTGCACAATGACTGCTTAATCCACATTACTTCTTCATCGCGAAATTGAAAGCTCTCTGTCCAGTTTAAGCGGGTTTCTAAGTCTACAACTATCAGAATTCCGTTCTCTTGTCATCAAGTGTTCTGGCTAGACCAGGGAGACTTCTTTCTATTTCAGTATTACCTGTAAGCCTTTGTTTGTAGTCGTTTCTGAGCATTTTTAAAGACTCCTTCCGGGCTTTGGAGAAATCAATCGTTTCTGGTAGTTTGATAACAAAGGAGAGTCACGAGGAGGTCAAACTAATCAGGCATGGATATCGTTGGAAATCTATATATCTCTTACGGAGCGAGATTTTGCCGTTCTTTGAGCTGCACAAACAGAAACAAGACTTCTTCCAGCTGTGGTCCGATCAAAATGATGCGGGTTTGCCGGGCGATGAAGTAAGAATATGTTTGATAAGAGAGTAATCTTTCTCCCTGTAGATGAGCGTTTCTGCACGAGAGATTATTTCCTGTTGCTGGCTCGAGCCGCGAACATAGAAGTCGTTACTCCGCCAAAAGTTTATCTGGGGGCAAAGAAAACGCCCCCGGATATTCGCAGGCTTCTCAGATGGCTTGAGCAGACTGTCGTGCAGGGAGATTATCTGGTCATTTCTATCGACATGCTGGCACATGGCGGACTTATACCCTCGCGAATGAGTCTGGATACCCTGGATACTCTTCAGGAAAGGCTCGACCTGTTGAAGGGGCTTAAGGAACGCGTCGTGAAGATCTACGCAACCACGACTATAACAAGAACTCCTTTCTACAACTCGTCCGAAGAGGAACCGGACTACTGGCAATACTTCGGGCTGGACATGTATGATCTTTCCAGACTTCTCGCCAGGAGCTTCAGAGGTGAGATGGTTCACCGCTCCGTGATCGAAAAGATCAGCAAGATTCCCTCTCACTTCGTAACGGACTATCTTGTGAGACGAATCAGAAACCGAAAGCTTGTCTCTTCAGTAATAGAACTGGTAGACAAAGGCGTGATTGACTTCTTGAATCTCGTTCTCGACGATAACAGCAAGGAAAGCATATCCCTTGCCGAAAGCGAGATTCATCGGGCCAGGGTAGACTCTCTCAAAATAGGATCGAGGGTTTCAATTCATGCAGGTGCAGATGAGGCGACACTTAGTTTACTGGCCAGCGTGCTTTCTGAATCGGTGGGAGAGACCCCGGCCTTTGAGGTTCGTTACGCCTCTCCGGAGCATAAGGATTTCATTCCACCCTACGAAGGCTCTCCACTCTACCAGGGCATTCAAAACCATATAGAGGCAGCCGGAGGAAAGGTGGTCGACAGCGGAGGAGAGATTCTGCTTCTGGCTAACAATCCGGAAGTCGGTCTCGACAGCGCTCAGCAGCTTTTCGCTCCCACCGACTCGAGTTCGTACGACAGGTTCTTTCGCGAGATCGAAACGGCAGATTCGATGATAAAGGGTATAGCCGATGTAAAGTACACCAACGGCGCCGACAACTATCTGGTCAAAGAGTTGCTGAAGAGAAGCGAACTGAACTGGCTGGAAACGAATTACTCGGCCTGGAACACAGCCGGAAACACTCTTGGAACAGTATGCGCCCATTCGATAGTCCAGCTTCTGGGAAGTAAGGGGCTGCTGGAGGTAGATCAGTCAAGGATCAAGGAATTGCAGGCGATCTTCTTCCTTGAGCACTGGGCATTTCAGTCGAATATACGCAAAAGGCTGCTGGTCGAGGCAGAAAAAAGAGGGTCAAAGCCGTGGACTGTAATTCCCGTCGAATTATGGGCCGAGGAGTTTGTGAAGAGTGAACTGATTCCTTATATTCCTCCTGTTCAAGAGGCTCTGGGAATAGAATTCGAGGTTGAACGACTCTTCTTCCCCTGGCACAGATCCTTCGAACTGGGTCTTTCGGTTGTGCCGAGAGCCCATCATTACCCACAAGTTGGGAGTTAAATGCCACCAATATGCTGGTCTTTGCGCGAATGCTGTCGTTGGCTCCTGATAGTCCTGATCTTAAGTCCTTGAGGGAGGAGCGCCATCTCTTGACCCTACGCACCTTTGTATACGAAAAAAGCCGCAGCCTTGAAATGGTTCACTGAGAAAGGTTGTTCGGTGTTTGTTCTTGGTTGCTAGAACTTTTCTTCCCAACGATTAGCGGGTCCTTGATTCTAAGCGTGCAGCATGTCTTGATAAGCGGATCTTCCAGCTGCAAGCGATCTCCTCCGCACAAGCGGGGATTTAAGATCATGAGCTAGAGGTGCATGAAACCGCATTTACTCCATAATGATGACTGATTCTGGAACTAAGGAACAAGATGATAGAATTCCAAATAAGATCATATAGATGATGATGAGGTTCACGAAAGGTGAAACCTGAGGTGACTGAATTGCGTTCAGAACTACTGAATAAGATAGAAAAGAAGATAGTCGTCTCCTGCCAGGCCCTGGAGGACGAACCTCTCCACGGCCGCGGAATGATGGTGCTGATGGCGAAGGCAGCCATAATGGGAGGAGCCGCTGCGATAAGGGCAGACGGGGCGCAAGACATTGAGGATATTAAGTCCGCGTTCGACATACCCTTAATCGGACTGAACAAACGAAACATCGCGGGATATCCTGTTTACATAACCCCAACTTCGGAAGACGCCCTCACGGTTTTGAGAGCAGGCGCCGATGTTGTCGCCATAGACTGCACCTTGAGAAAGAGACCCGAAGGGCTCGACAAGATATTTGCCGTCGTAAGAAGAGAATTTCCGGACAAAAAGATAATGGCCGATATCTCCAGCATCGAGGATGCTAGGGAAGTATCCCGTCTCAAGCCCGATTTTCTCGCCACGACGCTTTCTGGATACACAGATGAGACACTGACCAGACCGAAGCCGGATATCCGGCTTGTAGAGGCACTTGTTGAAGAGTTCGATATTCCGATAATTGCCGAGGGCAACTACTGGGAGCCGGAACAGGTTGTGAAAGCCTTCGAAGCCGGGGCCTTTTCGGTCACGCTCGGCAGTGTCATTACAAGGCCCCAGCTAATAACCAAGAAATTCACTTCCTACCTTGAAGACTGGAAGAAGAGCCGTTCCCAATCCGGCAAGTGATGTTGCCTATAGCTGGAGATTTGTCTGTATCCCGTAGAGTTTTGCTCGGGGTGCGATTTGCTGTTGAAGTGTGCTAGAGAATGAACTTCTACACGGTAGACTAATAATTGGGAGTACATGAAATACTGAGTGTGTAAGGAGGAGTCATTTTGAAGAATCTGTTCTTAACGTTTCTAATCGTGCTTTTGACCTTTACAATCGCCCTCGGCATGAGCGAAGAAGAAAAACGACTTGAAATTCAGGCAAGGGTCGAGAAGGCGGCCGGGCTGATCGAAGAGAATGGGCCGGAGATATTTCCGCTTTTCTACGACAGAAACAGTCAGTTCTTCACTGGTGAGGAGTACATCTTCATCTACGACGATAGCGGAACCAATCTAGTCAACGCGGGAAATCCAACCGTCTTTGAGGGCAGAAACCTGATATCTCTCAAAGACAAGAATGGACTCTATATGATTGTCAGGATTTTTGAAGTCGCCCTGAATCAGGGAGGAGGCTGGGTAGATTTCTTTTGGCCCTTGCCAGACGGAGGTCCTGCAACATTCAAGAGCGCCTACGTGATGTCCGCTACTCACGGAGAGTTAACATATGTGATTGGAATGGGATATTACAAACAGGAGCAATGAGTTTCTTGGTTCTGAATGAATAGACCTGAATGTTCGAATACCCACAACAACAAATCAGGTCTCAATATATTTCAAGAAGACCCGGAGTTTATTTCTGGCTTAATTCTGAAGCGAGGTGTATGAATGCTTGCTCTCGGAATAGATATCGGTGGAACGATGATCAAGACGGCGATTGTGGATTCAAATGGCACACTCTCCGAGAAGAGACTATTTCCTACCGCCATAAATCTCAAAGACCAGCTCTTGGAGATAGTTAGAGAAGAGCTAGCCGCGCACAACGTGGAAGCTATAGGCATCGGTACGGCAGGCAGAGTCGATCCTATCACCGGGAATGTGAATCTGGCTACGAGCAATCTCACTAACTGGACCGGAGTGCCGGTAAAGACTCTCATCCAGGAGAAGACAGGCGTTGTTACCGCCGTTCTGAACGATTCAAATGCGGCTGCATTCGGTGAATGGTTCTGCAACTATCGCCGGGCGGAAACGCTGGTAATGTTAACGGCGGGGAGTGGCCTTGGCGGGGGAATCGTGATAAACGGTTCTCCTCTTCTAGGAAAGCGCGGAGAGGCAGCCGAATTCGGCCACATCATCATACACCCTGGTGGAAAACCCTGTAATTGCGGTAAGGAGGGGTGCGCCGAGCAATATGTATCTATGCGCCTTATCCATAGCCTTGTGGCAGCGGCAGCAGGCCAAGAAATGGACAGAGCCGCTCTCATCGAACAGTATCTAAACGGCAATCCAGTTGTTGAAGAAGCAGTAAGTACCGTAGCAGGAGATCTTGCGATCGTAGTCGATTCGGTCTTCCTGAGTTTAGACCCCGACATAGTAGTTGTGGGAGGTGGAGTGTGTGAGCTCGGGAAGAGATTCTTGAACAGCCTGAGAGAGGAACTTTCAGTGCTCTCAAGATCATCGCTGTATACCGAAGAAGATGTGGTTCTTTCTCTTTCGGGAAACGACGCAGGAATAGTAGGCGCAGCTGTCTATGCGATGGCCGGAGAAGCATCCGGAAATGAATGACTGGCTTCGCAAGTAAGAGCCGCCTGTAAGATAACGCTGAACGCTATGAAGAGCAGTTGTGCGTTGTCAGTTCCAAGTTGCAAGCCGCAGAACCAAAATACAGTTGAACGATCAGTGGCATTTTTCATAGCTGGCTAGACTCCAAACACTCTTGAATCATGATCTTTACCAAGAAGGAAGAACAGATCCTCGCTCTGGAACAAAGAACAGGTTCTCCTAGCGAACGGAGAACCATTCAACGGCGAACCTGTTTCTCTTTTTAACCGGTGAGTAGCCCAGGGGGATTTCACCCCCAGGCTCTCTCAGAACCGGACTTGAACCTCTCGATTCATCCGGCTCCCATTATCCAGCCGCATAGAATATCCCCATTGTCCAGTGTACAAATAGATAAGGCTCCCTGCGAGCGAGAGCTTTTAGCCATTTACTCGCTTTTGTGAGGCCTCT